>DATBKR010000147.1:0-19237 GCA_036555805.1 Hyphomicrobiaceae bacterium
ACCTTGGCTTCGGCCCCCGCAAGTCGTGGGCGGGCCTCTGCATCGTGCGCAGCCGTCACCGGCATTCCCGATGCTGCTCTTGCCTCGGTCGTGGCCTTCACGTCTCCCCCTTCCTGCCCTGCCTTCCCTCGGACCGGTTTATGCTCCCCGACCTTTCCGCGTCCGGTTTGGACCCGGTCGCTGCGGTACTATGCGGGCTCTGACGCCTCGCCGGCTCGCACACGCCGCCGAGGCCTCTCTGCTTACTTTTCATCGCCGTCCGAGCATCCCGCCCCCAACCACCAGATGGCGCCCCGGTGTCGCTTTGGCTGTCACGGACAGCGCACCGGGCTGGTCTAGGCTTCACCGAAGGCGCGCTGGCTCGCCACGCCATCCGACCGAAACGGGTTCGTTATCCTACGGGCTGCTCGTTCGCCTCCGGTTGCTCTCCACCCCGCATTGCTGCGACGCAGTTACCTTCGGCTTCATAGGTCGTGACTGAGTGACCTCCTATGGACTGGACTCTCACCAGACTGACGACGCAACATCACAGACGCACGGCGTCCAGGCTCGCGCCCGTCGGCCATGACCTTATCGCGAAGGGCGCAAAGGACGCCCTGCTCGGCCGTCTCCGGCGGCCACCGGGCGCTTGGTCGGCCATGCCACCGACCCGGCGGGGTCTCGGAGATCGGCTTCGCCGCATCCGACCCCGAGAACCGGCGCTCGGATGGTCTGTCCGCCGATCGGGCGAGGTATCGGACTGCGGCCCCCGGCTCCTGCGCTGGGACGCGGCGCTGCAGGGGAGCCGGACATCTCATCTCCGAGGCGCGCGCATAGGAGCAGATCGCGAGCGGCGAGTCATCATTAATCCGGGTACATTATGAACCGAGAAACCCTATCCCCGGCCCTCAAAGCTATGCTCCGCGCCGGCAAGCGGCGGACAATACCGGACCGCCAGCTCTGCTTGTGTCCGAAGAGCTGATATAGACGTGTCAAATTTTCATGCGTCGTGATTCGGCAGTCGGGCGTCAGGCTTCGGCAGTCGCAAGGACAGAGCATGCAGGAAAAAGCCGACTGCCGACGCGTGAGAAGCCTCGTCGGTCTGAGGCGAAGCCACGCCGGGCCTCTTTCCGAATCGCTGTCGGTGCACCGGTCGCGCAGGCTACCGGCGCAGCTCGAACGACGCCGAGCCCGAGTCGCTCGTGAGCCGCACGCTCTGGCGGTTGCCGCCCACGGTCACGTAGATCGTCCCCGAGACATCGTACTCGCTGTTGTGGAAGCGCCCCTGGTAGGCGTTGCCGCCCACGTGGCGCACGGTGGCGGTCTGGGTCGCGCGGCCCGACGGCGTAGCGCACGTGGCCGTGACCGTGTAGGACGTGCTCGACGCACGGTGATAGTGCGCCCGGCACTCGGCCCGCTCGCGCTGCCCCGAAGCGAATGCCACCGATCCGCCGCCACGCCAGGAGCCCTCCAGGCTCACCGGCTGGGCCGACTGCGCCAAGCCCCGATCGACGGCCGCAAGGCCGGCAAGCAGGAGCGAGGCGGCGAGCATGGTCCGCCGGGTCCAGCGCAACCGCGGCCCCCGGCCGAGGGATGACGGCAAGCGTTCAGGTCTCAGTTTCTGGAGCCCCATGGTCACCTCCGGCTGGTCTCGCTCCGCCGCACCCCCTCAGCCTCCGCTCCGGCTTTGGAAAAAGCCTGGAGGACAACCTGGAGGCGCGAGGTTCGTTCCCAGGTTCGTTCCCACTGCCGACGGGGCCGGCGGACGGCAGGGCACGCTGTGCATTGCCCTGCAGCGACGTGGACAGCCCGTGCCGGCGATGCAAAGATCGTAACCAACACCTGCAAGATTTTCCGGATTGGACGACGAGGAGGCAGCGGAATGCTCGCACTTTACTATGCGCCGGGCGCGTGCTCGATGGCGGCCCACATCGTGCTGGAGGAATCCGGCGAGCCGTACGAGCCCAGGCGCATGAACCTCGCCAAGGGCGACCAGCGTGCCGAGGCCTACCTCAAGATCCACCCGCTGGGGCGCGTACCCGCCCTCGTCCTGGACAGCGGCGAGCCGCTGATCGAGAACACCGCCATCCTGCCGTATCTCGGCAAGCGCTTCGGCCTGTGGCCGACGGAGGCGCTGGCCGAGGCGCGGGCGCTCTCGACGGTGGGCTTCTTCGCCACCAACGTGCACCCGGCCCACGCCCACATCTCCCGGCCCGAGCGCTATGCCGCCGACCCGTCCCACTTCCCCGACATCCAGGCGCAGGGACGCAAGACCTTCCACACTCTGCTCACGCAGATCGACGGCATGCTGGCCGGCCGCGAGTGGCTCTCCGACCGCTACTCGGTGCTCGACCCCTACGCCCTCACATTCTACGCCTGGGGCATCCGCCGCGAGCTGCCCATGGGCGAGCTCGGGCACTACACCGCCCACCGCGACCGCATGCTCGCCCGTCCCGCCGTGCAGCGTGTGCTGGCCGACGAGCAGATCAAGGCGTAGAGGCCGCGGGGTCAGACCCTGCGGGTCTGACCCCGGTGAGATGGTGAGTGGTGAGATGGTGGGTATCGCTCGGCAGATGCGGCCTCCTTGGAGTGCGTCTTTCGAGGTCGCCTACGTGCGCCCCAATCTGATCCGCCCAGCCTGAGACATGCATGGCGCGGGCCGCGGGGCGTTGCCGTGCGACGAGGTCGCTCCGGCCGGGGAGGCCCGCGGCTCACCGCGTGTCATAGATGTAGGTCACCACGAACGTGCGATCGACCGAGGGCGCGTCAGGTGGCGGGAACGGGAAGCTCGACTGCTGCACCGCGAACATCACGGCCCGATCGAGCATCGGGTTGCCGGAGCTCCTGGCGAGCCGTACCTCGACGAGGTTGCCGTCCTGCGAGAGCAGGAAGCGCACGGTCACCCGCCCGCGCTCCTTCATCTCCGGCATGGTCTTGCGCAGGGCCCGGATGACGCCGCGCCCGAACTCGTCGTTCTCGCCCGATCGGGTGATGCCGGCGGGGCGGGAGAACGAGGCGGACAGGCCGTCGAGGGCGATCGCGGCATCGGGCAGGCTCAGCTGCAGCGGCGGACTCGCCTTGGCCACCTGCTGCTGCTCCTGGGGCTTCGCGGGCTGCCTGGCGGCCGCAGCGGCGCCGCGCGCCTTGACGGGAGACCGATCCGCGGAGAATCCCTCCTCCAGCGCCTTCAGGTCGATCGGCCACTCCACGGTCTCCTGCTTCTCCTCCTTGGACTCCTTGCCCTGCTTGTCGGCCTGCCGGGCCGCCTCCTCCGGCGTGACGAGCGCGGGCGCGCCGCTGTTGTCCGGGCGCGGTGGGACCTGGCGCGGCGCGGTTTCCTTCGGCCGCTCCTCCAGGATCGGCACCGCCTGTGGGCTTTGGGGAGCGGGCCGTACCCGTGAGACCGAGCGCGGCGCGCGCTCGTTCTCGGCGAAGGTGCTTCGGCTGGCGAGGTCGGCCGCATCGACCATGGCCACGCTCACGCCCTCCGGCCTGCCCGCCTTCTCGCCCATCTGGCGCCGCGGCAGCGAGTGCACGAACCCCGCGATCATCACGACGTGCGCGACCACGGCGCAGCCGAGCGCGATCCAGAACGCGCGCTCGCGCGGCTTCGCCGCCGCCAGCGGCGTCCGCGCCGCGCCGGCCGCGGCGCCCACCCGGACTTGTCCATCGGCACCCATCTCGCCGCACACTGTAGCGGCCAGATTGGTGATCGTGTGGCCTGTGTGCACCGAGGTGTCAGGCGCGGCGGTCTGACACCATTCCGCCAGCCCGCGCCAGAGCCACGGTGTCAGACCCGGAGGGTCTGACACCACTATGCGCCGTTCGCGTCGCCGCGCAGGCGGTAGAGGTTCTGGAGCAGGGCGTCGAGGCCGCCGGCCGCGGTGCCCGCGTGCAGGTCGATGCGGCCGACCTTCTCGACCAGCTTCTCCAGCGCCTCCAGTTCCTTGAGCCGGAGCAGCAGCGGGTTGTCCTCCATCAGCCGCGCCGTGTTGAGGAGCGAGCGCGTGGCGGCCGTCTCTTCCTGGCGCCGGATCAGGTTGGCCTTCGCCGTCCGCTCCGCCTCCACCACCTTGTTGAGCAGCTCGCGCACGTCGCCCGGCAGGATCACGTCCTTGACGCCGATCTCGCCGATCTCGACGCCGAGGTCCTTCGCCCGCTCGGCGACGAACGCGCGCACCTCGCGGTCGATGGTGTCGCGAGCGGCCAGGATCTCGTCCAGCGTGCGTGTCGCCACCGCCTCGCGGATGGCGAACTGCACCAGACGATAGACCGTGTTCGAAACGTCGCCTGCCGCCAGCGCCGCCTTTTCCGGGTCGACCACGCGGGTGAACGCGGTCAGCGTCACGCGGATGCCCACGCGATCCTTGGTCAGGATCTCCTGCGCCGTCACTTCCAGCGGCGTGGGACGGGTGTCGAACTTGGCGATCTTCACCGTCCGGCCCACCGCCCAGAAGGCGTGCCGGCCCGCCGCCAGCCGCTCGGTGAGCTGGCCGTCGACGAACACGAGGCCCGCCTCGTGCGCCTCCACCACGCCGTGCACGATGAGAGGCGTCCGCGCCAGATCGAGCTTGTCGAGGTGGCGCTTGGCGACGCGCACTTCCGAGCCGGCGTCGATGCGCTCCACCTCCACGCGCGTCACCGTCTTCCAGAAGGCGCGCGTGGTGTTGGGCAGCACCTGGTGCTTCGGCTCGCCGTCGAGCGAGACGATGGCCACCTCGTTGGGGCCGGCCTGCACGATCTCGAAATGCTCTGCGGCGATATCCGGGTGCGTGCGCGCGATCAGGAGCGCCCGTTCGGCCGGAATCTCGGCGCGTACGACCTTCACGACCTCCGCCGCCAGGTGGCGGGCGGGATCGAAGGCCGTGAAACGGCCGGGACCCAGCATGCGCTCGAAGCGGCCGTCGCGCGTGAGGAACGCGCGCTCGTCCTCCTTGACCACAACCTTGAACATGAACTGCATGGCACGCCTCCAATACATTGCTTCTGCAAACACTCTCGACTTCGCTCAGGCGTAGGTTGGGTCAACACCGGCGAAAGCCGGTGGCAGACCCAACAAACCCGTGTTGGGTCTCCCCCGGCCTGCGCCGGGGTCGACCCAACCTATAGACTGCAGGTCGCCGGCCGCCGCCCACGCCGAGGTCACGGGCCGGCGCTTGGGCCGATGGCTTCGGGCCGTCGAGCCTGGCTGCGTCCGCGCCCTGCCGCACACGGGGGCGCGCCGGTGCCAGACCTCGGGCCCGTGGGCCAAAGGCGGTATCCGCGCCGGCGCAGGGCGCCGCGGCGTTTGCCTATCCGACCGCCATCTCGGCCGGGAGCCTCGATGTCGGCAGGATCAGCGGGGAAGCGGCCGGCTTCCCGGATTTGTGGCCGCTCGCTTTTCAGGCGAGTTGGTCAACGACATGGGATTCGAACCCATCACGGTCAGGTTAACAGCCTGATGCTCTACCCACTGAGCTAGTCGCATGGTGGAGCCAGTTCAGGCCCCGGAGCCTATCGAACGCGGAACACGCCACCGCAGGGCTGCGCGCGCCAGCCGGGACTCGGCGAGCCCGGACACGCGGCGTTCGTCAGGCGCGCGCCTGCTAGCCCAGGATTCCGGCGAAATGAAAGCGCGATTTGGGAAAGATGTAGGCGGAACTCTTTTTCCGGGAAACTCGATATCCCGGAGCCGCACGAATTTGAAGGTGGTTGGATCGAACTGAGTCATCCTACCTCCGCCGCGCTGCCGCCATCGCATCGACGCCGGCGCGGCAGGTTCGGTCTGGAGCAACGCAGCAGTCATCTGCAGACAAAAAGGCAGTTTTCTGCTATCAAACAGGCGGCTCTCGCCGCTCCGAGATGGCCCGCCGGCCGGCGCCCAGACTGCGAAGGACATCGCGCTTGGAGAAGACCAGCAGAATCACGTCTGTTTCGCTCAAGAACTACAAGAGTATCGCGTCTGCGCGCGTCTCGCTCTCGCCTCTGACCGTACTCGTCGGCCGCAACGGCGCGGGCAAGAGCAACTTCGTCGAGGCACTCTGGCTGCTCTCCGATGCGGTGCAGTCCACGCTGGACCACGCCATTCGCCAGCATGGGGGGATCGGCGACGTCCGGCGCCGCTCGGGCGGCCACCCCACCCACTTTGGCATAAGCCTCAGGCTCCAGCTGGCCGACGGCCGCAGCGCAGCCTACGCCTTCATGGTCGGGGCGACCAAGGATGGCGGCTTCACCGTGCAGCGGGAGAAGGCAGCTATCGGCGTGGACGGTCTGAACGATCCCCACTTCGAGCTTGACGATGGGGTTCTCGTCTCCAAGAGTACCCATCTCAATCTGGCGCCCAGAATATCCTCCGATCGTCTCTTCCTGACGTACGTCTCGTCCATTCCCGAATTTCGCATCTTGTTCGACACGCTCTCCCAGATGCATTTCTACAGCATCAATCCGACCGAGATTCGCCAGCCGCAACCTCACGATGCCGGCGATGTCCTGTTGCGGTCGGGGAAGAACATCGCCTCTCTGATGCGCCGGCTTGCAACCGACGATCCGGAATCGTTCGATCGCATTCAGGACTATATTCGCAGCATCGTGCCCGGGCTCGAGGGCGTCGAACACGAATCCCTCGGCCCCACAGAAACCCTCAGATTCCGTCAGAAGGTCCAGACCAACAAGAATCCGTGGCGCTTCTATGCTGCGGCCATGTCCGACGGCACGCTGAGATCGCTTGGCATCCTCGCCGCTCTGTTCCAGACGAATTCCCGAAAGGTCAGTCCCACGCTGATCGGCATTGAGGAACCGGAGAGCACCATCCACCCTGGCGCAGCGAGCATCCTGACCGACGCTCTGATTGAAGCCTCGAAGCGCCATCAGGTCATCGCGACCACCCACAGCCCCGATCTGCTTGACAACGCCAACCTTTCGCTGGAAAGCATCCGGGTCGTCGAGAGCGTCGATGGCGAGACGATCATTGGCGACGCCGATGCTGCCGCGAAAGAAGCCGTGAGGAGCAAACTCTACACGCCCGGCGAACTGCTGCGTCATGGACAGATCAATCCCGCCCCTCCATCCCGCCCGCAGTCGGATGCGATCAACCTCTTCAAGTTCGATTGAAGCGGATGCCCGCGATCTTTCCCATCGTCGAGGGTCACGGCGAAGTGGAGGCCGTCCCCATCCTGCTGCGACGACTGGCTTCGGAGCAGCTGGGTCTGCACACGTTGCACTGTCTTCCGCCGTTCCGGCTCCCGCGCAGCAAGCTCATGAACGAGGCTGATCTCTCACGGGCGATCGCACTGGGCCGGCTGAAGATGAGGGACCTTGATGGACCGCATTTGATCCTCGTCATCATGGACGCAGACGACGCCTGCCCGGTGGATGTCGTCCGTGCCTTGCACACTCAGCATCGGGCGCTCCTTGTAGCCGCCCGGACGTCCATTGTGCTGGCCGTCAGAGAGTATGAAGCGTGGTTCCTGGCGGCGAACATGAGCGAAGCCGATCACCGGAACCTGAGGGCGGCTACTCCGGTTCATGCCAACCCCGAGCAGGTGGCAAACCCCAAGGCCGTCTTCGAGCGCGATTTCCTCAAAGCCGGATACACGTATTCTGAGACCGTCGATCAGCCGAGGTTCACCTCCTGCATGAACATGGTGTCGGCGCAGCGGGCGCCATCTTTCGACAAGCTCGTCCGGGAAGTCTGCAGCGCGTTTATTGTCTAAGGGACCGGACCCTACATCGCGGTTGGCGTCTCGGCCCGCTCCGCGCGCTTCGCCGCCTTTTTCTCGCGCCTCTGTGCTGCACGGACCTGGCGCTGTTTTGCTTGGATCTTCTTGCGCCGGGAATCGGTCATCTTGGGCATGCGCGTTCCTCCATTGCTCCCATCTTCTTATGTGGCGGTCAGCGAGGCCGCGCCGATGCCGTCGAGGGCGAAGTCGAGGCGCCCGCCGGGGGCGATGTCCACGGTGGGGATGACGCTGCCGGTGATCACCACCATGCCGGCGGTCATGGGCCGGCCGCGCTCGGCGGCCTGGCTGGCGAGCCAGGCGAGGGCGCCCAGCGGGTCGTCGGTCTTGCCGGAGCCGGCGTCCTTGCCGTCGCGCCTGAGCACGCCTGGGATGCCGTCGAGGTCGAGGCCGGCCGGCAGCGGCACGGCCGGGCCCACGACGATGCCGCCGTTCCAGGCGTTGTCGGCGATCAGCGACAGGGCCTTGGAGGACTTGTAGTCGGCGAAGCGGTCCTCGATCAGCTCCAAGGCCGCCATCACCTCGCTGACGGCGCCGCGCACGCTCTCGCGCGTATATGGCGCTCCCGCCTGCTGCAGGTCGCGGCCGAGCCGCACGGCCAGTTCGCATTCCACCCGCACGTTGATGAAATCGACCTTGGCGATGGTGGCGGGCGAGGCGTAGACGCGCGCGGCGAAGATGGTGCCCATGCAGGGGTGGTCGATGCCCATCAGCGCCTGCATCACCTTGGTGGTGGTGGCGATCTTGAGGCCGGCGATCGGCCCGAGCCGCGGCCCCCACAGCTCGCACAGCGCTGCCTGCGCCGCGTAGGCCTCCGCCACCGTGCCGGGTGCGATGGCCTCGGGCAGGTTCTGGTAGCGGGCGCGGTTGCGGTGCGCCTCGTCGATGAAGCGCGCGGCCTCGGCGGCTCGGGACGTGACGGGGGACATTGGGCGCGTCCTCGTTGTTTATTGTTGGGTGGCGCAACACCATAGCGCGGCGGCGTGCGGTTTGACCACCGACCCAGGAGAGGGCGAAGCTGGCTGCCCTGGCGAGGGCGCCCGCATCGCCACGCGACAGTTCTGGCGGTAGTGTAGGTTGGGTCGAGCGCTATCGAAGACCCAACAGACCTATCGGATGGGGAGTTGGGTCTGCCACCGGCTTTCGCCGGTGTTGACCCGACCTACGACGCCAATGGAGACGCCCATGTTCGAGACCACCGTCGCCGGCAGCCTGCCGAAGCCCTCCTGGCTCGCCGAGCCCGACCGGCTGTGGGCGCCGTGGCGCCTCGAAGGCGTGGAACTGGAGGCGGGCAAGCGCGATGCCACGCTGCTGGCGCTGAAAGAGCAGGAGGACGCCGGCATCGACATCGTCAGCGACGGCGAGCAGGCGCGCCAGCACTTCGTGCACGGGTTCCTGGAGCGGGTGGAGGGCATCGACTTCGCCCACAAGGTGGAGATGGGCATCCGCGCCGACCGCTATAAGGCGATGGTGCCGCAGGTGGTGGCGCCGGTGCGGCTGAAGGGCCGGGTGCATGCCATGGAGGCGCGGACGGCGCGCGCCCACACCAGGCGCCGGTTGAAGTTCACCCTGCCCGGCCCCATGACCATCGCCGACACCATCGCCGACCGCCACTACGGCGACAAGGTGAAGATGGCTTTCGCCTTTGCCGAACTGCTGAATGAGGAGGCGCTGGCGCTGGAGCGGGACGGCGTGGATGTGATCCAGTTCGACGAGCCCGCCTTCAACGTGTTCATGGACGAGGTGACCGACTGGGGCATCGCCGCCCTGGAGCGGGCCGCCCAGGGTCTCAAGTGCGCCACCGCCGTCCACATCTGCTACGGCTACGGCATCAAGGCCAACATCGACTGGAAGTCGGGTCTGGGCGGGGAGTGGCGCCAGTACGAGGCGATCTTCCCCGCCATCGCCAGGAGCAGCATCGCCCAGGTCTCGCTGGAGTGCATGCACTCCAAGGTGCCGGTGGGCCTCATCGGCCTCCTGCAGGGCAAGGACGTCCTGGTCGGCGCCATCGACGTGGCCAGCGATACGGTCGAGACCCCCGAGGAGATCGCCGCCGTCGCCGCCGAAGCGGCGAAGCACGTGCCGGCCGGCCGCATCCAGCTGTGCACCAACTGCGGCATGGCCCCCATGCGCCGGGAGGTCGCCTACGCCAAGCTGGCGGCCCTGGCCAAGGGGGCGGCGCTGGCGCGCGAGCGGGTGGGGTGAAGCGGACGGAAGTCCACCCCTGCAACGGATCGCGTTTCGCCGCTGGCGTTCCGGGTCCCGCTCGCGTTAAGCTGGATTCCCGCATGAGCCGTGTGAGGACCAACCGCAGGCTGAGGTCGTGTCGTGAAAGTAGCGGACATCCTGGCGTTCAAGGGTTCGGTGGTCATCACCATCAAGCCGTCGGAAAGCGTGGGAACGCTTTCGAGGCTTCTGCGCGAGAAGCGCATCGGCGCCGCAATCGTGAGCAACGACGGGCAGACGATCGACGGCGTGATTTCGGAGCGTGACGTCGCCTATGGCCTCTCCGTTCATGAGGCCGACCTGCACGCACTGCTGGTTTCGGCGCTCATGACCAGGGCGGTGATAACGTGTTCCCCGAAAGACGATGTCGCCAAGGTCGCATCCACGATGCTGTCGCGAAATATTCGCCACATCCCGGTGCACGACGGCAATGGCCTCGTCGGCATGGTCAGCATTCGTGACGTGTTAAACGTGCGGCTCGACGAGCTTCAGCGCGAGACCGCCCAGCTGCGCAGTCTCGCCAGTCAGACGAACCGGGACCCTCAGGATCGATGACTTCTCAGCCGTTCGGCTTCATCCCGAAATAGATCGGGAGAAAATTGTCAAGCATCTCGTCAGCGACGGCGGCGGGCGGGGCCGGCAGGGGGCTGGCGCGCTTGAGGAGCGCCAGGGCCTCCTCGTCCAGAACCTCGGAGCCCGAGCTTTTCACCACCTGGGAGGCGATGACCTGCCCCGACCGGTCAACCCTGAACCGCACGACGGTCACGCCCTTCACGCCGCGGCGGCTGGCGGCGTCGGGATAGCGCTTGAAGCGGTTGAGCTTGCCGATGAGGCCCCTCTGCCAGCTCGCCTGCAGGCGGGCAAGGCTCGCCGACTGGCCCAGCGCCGGCGCGGAGGTCGGCGCCGGCTGCGCTTCGACGCGCTGCTGGCGGGTGGTGAGCGGAGCGGCCTCCGTCACCGGCGGCTTCTGCGTCTCGGGCAGGGCCTCCTGCGGCTCCTCCTGTCTGGGCTTCTCCTTTTCCGGCTGCGGCTTGGGCAGGGCCACCTCGGGCTTCGGCGCCGGCGACGGGTCCACCTGCGGGAAGTCCTTCTGCACCTCCTCAACCACCTTCTTGGTGGCCTCCGGCGTCAGCTCCGCGGCGTCCGCGTCGGGCCCGACCGCAGCGGCCTCGGACTTGACCGGCATCGCCGCGGGCAAGGGCGCCAGCTCCACGCTCAGTGCGCCCGCGGCGGCATCGTCGTCCTCGTCCTCCGGCCAGTGCATCACCGCGAGCGCGCCGCCGCCCACGTGCAGGCCGACGACGACGAGCGCAGCGCCGGCCCAGCGGCCGAGGCGCAGCCGCCGCGATTCGAGGAGCTGGGACACGTCGGCCATCGGCTCGCCCTGTGCGCCTCCTATTGCGCCGACTGGCCCGGCGCAGCCGCCGGCGTGGCGGCGGGGGCGGCCGGCGGCGGCTCGTTGGCACCATCCCCTCCTTCGAGTCCGACCAGCGCCACCTTGAGGTAGCCGGCGCGGCGCAGCAGGTTCATCACGCCCATCACATCGCCGTAGGGCACGGTCTTGTCGGCGCGCAGGAACAGGCGCTGCGAGCGGTCCATATTTGTGGCGGCGTCGATCGCCGCGCCAAGGCCGCCGGGCGCGATGGGGTCGTTGCCGATCGACAGGGTGCGATCCGCCTTGAGGGTGATGAATACCGGCCGGTCGGGGCGCGGCTGTGCCTTGGCCGTGGAAACCGGCAGATCGACGGCCACGTCCACTGTCGACAGCGGCGCCGCCACCATGAAGATGATGAGCAGCACCAGCATCACGTCGATGAACGGCGTGACGTTGATCTCATGGTTGTCGGCAAGCTCGTCCTCGCCGCTCTGCAGGCCACCGGCCATGGTCCCGTTCCCTCGCCTACTCCGCCGCCCTCGGCAGGTCGCGCTTGATGGCGCCGTCGCCGCGGTCGAGGTCGCGCGAGACGAGCCGCAGCACTTCCGCCGCAGCGTCGCCGAGCAGGCCCCTGTAGCTGCCGATCCCGCGCGCGAACTGGTTGTAGATGATGACCGCCGGGATCGCGGCGAACAGCCCCATGGCCGTGGCGAGCAGCGCCTCGGCGATGCCGGGCGCGACCACGGCGAGGTTGGTGGTCTGCGCCTTGGAGATGCCGATGAAGCTGTTCATGATGCCCCATACGGTGCCGAACAGCCCCACGAACGGTGCGGTCGAGCCGATCGTCGCCAGCAGGCCCGTGCCCTTGTTCATATCGCGCGCGGCGGCGGCCTCCAGCCGCGCCAGCCGCGAGGCGATGCGCTCCTTGATGCCCTCGCGCGTCACCGTGTCCGCGGAGACCAGCAGCTCCTGCGCCGCCGCGGCCATGAACGACGAGACGATGCCGCGCCGCGCGCCGAGGCGGGCGGTGGCTCCGGCCAGCGAGCGCTCGTCGCCGATGGCGAGGAGTGCGGCGCGCGCCCGCCGTCTCGCCACCAGCAGCTCGATGCTCTTGGCCAGCCACACCGTCCAGGTCACGACCGAGGCGAAGGCGAGCCCGATCATCACCGCCTGCACGACGATGTCGGCCGAGGCGAACATCGACCACGGCGACAGGTCGCGCGGCAGGTGCACGGCGCCGATCACGGCGGGCGGGGGCTCCGCGCCCGGGGCGGCGGCCGGCGCAGCCGTGACGGGCGGCGTCACCGGCGGGGTCACCGGCGGAGTCCCGAGCGGAGTGCCAGGCGGAGCCCCTGGCGCGGCAGAGGCCTCCGGCGCGGTCGAGCCGGGAGGCGGGGCCGGCGCCTGCGCGCCCGCCGGCCCGCCCAGCCCCAGCGGCACGGCGAGGCATGCCGCCAGCAGCAGATGCAGGGCGCGGCCCCTGCGGCAAGCGCCCGGTCGCCTCCTGGTCTTTCTCTCAGTCATGAGCACAATGCTCCTCCGGCTTGTCGTTGCCGTTCGATGTCTCGCACAGGGGCGCGCATGGGATCAAAGCCGCCCGCCGCCCGAGCCCGCCATGCCACTGCGCCAAGCCCAGCGGGCGGGACAGAACACGCGTAGACACGCTTCTCTGTTTGCAGCCGCCACATTAAGACATCACGAGGCTCTGCCGGGTGCGCACGGCGTTCGCGCACACAGGAATCACGCATCCGCCCAGTAGCGGACGAGGTTGTGATAGAGCCCGGTCAAGCGTACGCACACCGCATCGTCGATTCCCTTCTCCGCGGTCAGCTCCTGGATGGTCTGGTCCAGGTCGAACAGCATCGTGCGCACATTGTCGTCGCGCACCATGCTCTGGAGCCAGAAGAAGGAGGCGATGCGGACCCCGCGCGTCACCGGCTTCACGTGGTGCAGGCTGGTGGCGGGATAAAGCACCAGGTCGCCCGCCGCCAGCTTCACTTCCTGGGTGCCGTACCTGTCCTCCACCGTCAGTTCGCCGCCGTCGTATTCGTCGGGCTCGGCCAGGAACAGCGTGACCGACAGGTCGGTGCGGATGCGGACGGGGGTGCCGGGAACGGCCCGGATGGCGCCGTCGACGTGGGTGCCGAACGAGTGCCCCGCGCCGTAGCGGTTGAAGAGCGGCGGGAAGATCTTGAGCGGGATCGCGGCGGAGATGAACAGCGGGCAGCGGGAGAGCGCCTCGAGCACCAGTTCGCCGAGCTCATTGGCGGCCGGCGAGCCCTCGGGGAGTTGCATGTTGTGCTTGACGGTGGCCGACTGGGCCCCCGCGGTGACCCGCCCGTCGACCCACTCGGCCTTGTCCATCGTCTGCCGGCAGTGCGCGACCTGCTCCTTTGTCAGGACCTCGGGGATGCAAAGCAGCACGTCTCGCCTTTCTCCAGCGGTGCGGGCCTCCGAGCGGGAAGCGGCTCGGAGGCCCGTGTTTTCGATCGGGGGATTCTAGATCGAAAACAATCTAGTACTTCACCCTGACCGTGAGATATCCCGCACGACCGGGGGCCACGAAGGCGAAGGAGTCGGTCGCTTGGTATATGGCATCGTAGTAGAGCTCGTCCGTAAGATTGAGCCCCGAGACCCTCAGGTCGATATTGCCGGTGAGCTTGTACTCCGCGAAGGCATCGAAGCGCCACCAGTCGACGGTATGATTGTTCGCGGCGTTGGCCGCAAGGTGGCCACCGTAGATCTCGCCTCCGTACGTCGCAGCGCCGGCAAGCGCCAACCGGTCGGTCAGTTGATATCGCGACAACAGCGAGAACTGCGCCAGCGGAATGTTGGCCAGCCTCCTCCCGATGTCCTGGGGATTGCTCGACTCGAGCACCTCCGTGTCGAGGAGAACAAGGCCGCCGTACACGCTCCAGTCTTTGGTGATGTTGCCGGCAGCGCCCAATTCTATGCCCTGGACGCGGTATTTGCCTTTGAAGGCGTTGCCGGGGTCCGTGGCCGTCACGTTGTCGTTCGTTCGGGCGTGATCGACCTCTGTCTGGAACAGGGCAGCCGTGGCAAGCAAGCGCCTGTTGAACAACTCCCACTTAGTCCCCACCTCGACGCTGCGCGCTTCCTGCGGCGGCACGTCAACGAGAGTGGAGCTGAGGCCGTTGTATTGTGCACCGGTCGAATCAAGCTCGCTGCCGATCGGGCTTTGCGAGGTCGCGTAAGCGACATAGAAGCTCGAGATGGGAATGGGCTTGTAAACGATGCCGGCGTGCCAGCTGAACAGATCGGCCTGGACTGTCCCGGTGTTGACCGCTGGATCGGTGGTTCCGGCAGCGCCCTTGCCACCGACTTGGTCGCGCTCGAAATCGTCGAGCCGGACGCCGGCATTCACGATCCACTGTTTCGAGAGATGGACGGTATCCGTCAGATAGGCCCCGGCCGTGCTGATCGTTGCGTCGTAAACCTTGCCTTTTCCAAGGATTGCATCGGTGAAAGCCGGGTCGTACAGATTGACAGGGAACAACCGCGTCGGGAACCCTGGCTCTGACGGCGTCTGCGCGTCGAACCTGTTCGACACATTGTAGCCAAATCTGTCGATTGACTCGCGACTCACCTCCACGCCGGCCACAAGATTGTGAAAGAAGGCGCCGGTGTTGAATCGGAAATTCAACTCGGTCTGATTGGCATAGATGTTCGCGGTCTGGTCGCGGTTCGGATGGTGGACGTCCGGATAGCCTTCCATCGATGTGGCGACGTAATCGACCTCGCTCTCTCCGGCCCTCGACCTGTTGGTCAAAGTCACGCCATCGGTCAGTTTGGCAACCACCGTTCCCGTGACGACGTCTGCCCTCTCCTTGTAGAAGTCGAGCCCCTGCATGCCGACCCAGGTGTTGCGGGGGATGCCGAACTCGGTGACCGGAAGGTCGTCGACGTTGCGAACCGGCACGCCCCAATCGGGCGTGGCATCGTTGCGATATCGCAGGTAGTCCAGGGTAACCTTCAGGGAATCGGAGGGTCGCGCGGTGGCCGAGATCAGCCCGCCCCAGCGTTCGCTGTCCGCGACATCCCGGCCGGCGACATCGTGCTGGTCGTACATGAGGTTGGCGCGCACCGCGAAATACGGCGAAATTATCTGGTTGGCATCGAGAGTCGTGCGGAACGTGTTGTCGGTGCCGACCGTGGTCGTGACCTCGTAGAAATTCGAGGTCAGATCCGGTTGCTTGGAAATAATGTTCACCGCCCCGCCGATGGTGTTGCGACCGGCGATACCGCCGCTCGGGCCCTTGTAGATCTCCACCTGCTCGATGAAAAATGCGTCAGGGATGAGGTTGCCTGGATTGCGGATGCTGTCGACGAAGATATCGTTGTTGGCCTTGAAACCACGGATCGCGAAGGCTCCATAGGCATTTCCGCCTTCGGCCGAGCCGATGGTCAACCCTGGAACCGAACGGGCGAGCTCGCGTATGTCGCGTGCGCCTTTGTCCTCGACCGCCTCCTTCGGAACCGCCGTAACCGTTCGCGGGGTATCGACAAGCGGCTCCGTCAGTTTGCCGGATGCCGATTTGTCGACCTTGTAGGGAGCGTTGGGGTCGGCGTAGGGATTGGCGGCCTTGACCGGAGCGGCGGAGGCATTGGCCGGCGGTGCGGCCTCGCTTCCCTTCGCGGCCAGCGCCGCCTTGGCCTTGTTCTTGGCTTGCGCGGCCTCCACGCTGAGCGGCGGCAGCGTACCCTGCGCGAGAGCCGTGCCGAGCGGGCTCGCCGCGGTTATGAGTGCGGCAGCCGTCGCCAGTGTGGCCGTCCTGCTGTCTGTCTTTGGCGCGGTCGGCCTTGCCTGAAGGCGGCTGGAACTGCCGGCGCGGCGCAGCGACCCTGGAACGCGTACTGAACTCATAACTCTACCCCCGAGCACGGCGTGAGCGTGCGTACACAAATGGACGCGAAATGCCCTCTCGGTCTGGCTGGGGACGACCTGGCTGTCCGCAAGGACGGACCCGACCCTAGTAATTGTCTACTCTCATAGTCAAGTATTTCGCGCAAGCGCATCCGATGCGCGCAAGTGTGCGTTGCCGGAGTGCTACAGAAGGCAGGTTCTTTAGAGCTAGGCTAAAGAGGGCATCGTCTGGGCCGCCGGTTCTGCGCCGCCGGTAAGGCGTGCACGAAGCGTCAGCGTGCTCAGGTTTTGAGCAGGGGGCCCTAGTCTCGGCGAGTCTCAACGAGGCTCGGCGAATTGCTGCCCGCTACCCAGTCCGGGCCGCTGAAAACCCTGTATTGTGACGCCGCAACCCCCTGATGCGCCTGGAATGTCGCGGGGGCGCCGACAAGGCGGCGTGTCCGCCCTTTTTCTCGATGGTCTTTCCTGGGTATTCTCTCGGGTGTGCAAGAGCGGGGGAGGCCGGCACCGCGGGGCGGTTGCCGGCCGCACGGCTTTTGTCGGAACCGGAAGGTCGCGGGATGAGTAGCGTTTCGGGCAGGGAGCTCGAACTCAAGCTGGAGTTCACGCACGAGGAGTTGCAGCGCATCGGCGCCCATCCAGCTCTCGAGGGTCTGGCGGTCGGCAAGCCCGTCACGCGCACCCTGCGCTCGATCTATTTCGACACACCCGATCACCGCCTGCGGGCGCAGGGCATCTCGCTCAGGCTGCGCGCCATCGGCGACCAGTGGGTGCAGACCGTCAAGGGCGGTCCCGGCGGCAAGGCCGGCGTGAAGAGCGGGGTTTCCAATCCCGACGAGCTGGAGGCCGTTGTCGCCCGGCCGGAGCCCGACCTCGCGGCCATCGGCGACGCGGCGCTGCGCCAGGCCATCCAGCGCGCCACGCGCCGCTCGTCGCTGGAGCCGCAGTTCGAGACCATTGTCACGCGCACCACGCGCCAGCTGCATTCCGACAAGGGCGACCTGGAACTCGCGCTCGACGAGGGTGTGGTGCGTGCCGGCGCGGCAGAGGGCAAGCTATGCGAGGCTGAGCTGGAGCTGAAGGCCGGCTCGCCGGAATGTCTGCTGGAGACCGCGGCCGCGCTGTTCTCGGCGGAGCCGATCCGCCTCGCGGAGGCCAGCAAGGCCGAGCGCGGCTACGACCTGGCGCTCGGCCGCAGCGACCGCAGCCTGGTGCCGCACAAGGCGCAGAGCCCCGCCCTCGCCGGCGCCGAGACCTGCGGCGAGGCGCTGGCGCTGTTCGTGGCGTCAGCCGCCGAGCAGATCGAGCGCAACCGCACGGTCCTCCTGGAGACCGACGATCCGGAGGCGGCGCACCAGTTGCGCGTCGGCCTGCGGCGCCTGCGCAGCGCGCTGCGCGCGTTCCGGCCCATCGAGAATTCCAGCGCCACGCGCGAGCTGGCGCAGCACGCCCGCGCGCTGGGGCAGAGCATCGGCGAGCTCAGGAACGCCGACATCTTCATCGAGGGCATCTACGCGCCCGCCGCCGCGGCCCGCAAGGCGGACCCGGCGGGGTTCCCCGAGCTGCGCAAGGCGCTGCTGGCGCACCGCGCCGCCATGCGCGCCAAGGCGCGGGCGGTGCTGGGGGGCGAGCAGTGGTCGAAGCTGCAGCTCTACCTCGCGCTGTGGCCGCAGACCGTGCGGGACAATCCCAAGCTCGCCCGGCCGGTGGACGCCTTCGCCTCCGAGGCCCTCGGGCGGACCTGGAAGAAGATCGCCAGGCGTGGCGCGAGGCTCGAGGCCCTGTCGTCCGAGGAGCGCCACGAGATGCGCAAGGCGCTCAAGGGCTTCCGCTACGCGGTGGAATTCTTCGGCTCGCTCTACGGCGCGCGTAAGGTCGGCCGCTTCGTCAAGGACCTGAAGAAGCTGCAGGACGTGTTCGGCTACGTCAACGACGTGGCGTCCGCCAAGGCGCTCGACGCCATCGCCGACGAGCGCTGCGCCGGGTGCCTGAAGGCCCAGCGCGCCGCCGGCTACGTGCGGGGCTGGCACGAGGTCGCGGCGCAGCAGGCGTGGGCCCACGCCGCCGACGACTGGTCCCGCCTCGCCAGGCGTCCGCGCTTCTGGGAGTAGAGAGGTGCCAGACGGGCCGCCTCGCCGGAGGCCCCGGAATGCCCGGCAATGCGAGCCCGGTTGTCACTGGGGCTCAAGGGAGTCACTGTGCCGTTTTCCTCTTGCGCCGCCGTCGCCGGGACGCGCGCACAGAAGGGAGGAGCGGAATGCCGGCAACCTTAGCCCTCCTTCACCTCGCCGGGTACATCGCCCTGCTGCTCTGGGGCATGCACATGGTGCACAGCGGCATCGTGCGCGCCTTCGGCGGGCATCTGCGTCAGGTGCTGGCAACCGGCCTGCGGAGCCGCTGGAAGGCGTTCCTCGCCGGCATGGGCATCACGGCGCTCCTGCAGAGCAGCACCGCCACGGCCCTGATGTCCACGAGCTTCATTGCGGCGGGGTTCATGACACTGGTGCCCGCGCTGGCGGTCACCCTGGGCGCCAATGTCGGGAGCACGCTCATCGTCCAGGTCCTGACGTTCAACGTGGCGGCGGTGGCGCCGGTCTTCGTGCTCGCTGGGCTCATCGCCTTCAACCGGGGCGGCAAGACGCGCACGCGCGATCTGGGGCGGGTCGGGATCGGCATCGGCCTGGTCCTGCTCGCCCTGCACCTCATCATCGCCACCGTCGAGCCCGTCGAGAAAGCCAGCGCCTTGCGCGACCTGTTCGCCATGCTTTCGGGCGACCCCGTCGTCGATATCGCCGTTGCCGCCGTGCTGACCTGGGCGGCCTATTCCAGCGTGGCGGTTGTCCTCCTGGTGATGGCGCTGGCAGGCCAGCACATCGTGACGCCGGTGGCGGCGCTCGCCCTGGTGCTGGGCGCCAACCTCGGCAACGTCGTTCCGCAGTATCTCGCGGCCGGCGCGAACGCTGCGGCGCGGCGGCTCGCGCTGGGCAACCTGATCGTGCGCGGCGCGGGCTGCCTCGTCGCCATCCCGCTGCTGCCGTGGCTGGCGCAGGCGCTGGC
>DATBKR010000148.1:0-3523 GCA_036555805.1 Hyphomicrobiaceae bacterium
TGCCACGCACCTCGGCGGCCTTGCTTCCCTGCAGGGTGGCCTTGAGCTGCTCACGCGCCGCCTGCCGGCCTTCGCTGGTCTCGTACTCGGCCGCCACCGCGCGCACCAGTTCGTTGGATTCCTGATCGGACCTGGCGGCCAGCAGGTTGCGCCCCGTCGCCATGCTCTCCTTCAGGACGCCGATGAGGCCGCTCGGATCGGCGGCCGTCACCGCCATGCCGGACAGCATCACGCTCTCCAGCACCTGCTTCCATTCCTCGGTAGTGAAGGTCGTCTTGTTGGCCATCTCGCATCTCCTCATATGGCGGCGGCGCCAATTGTTGCCGCCAGCCGGCGGGCTCGAACTCGGGAAAAACCCCGGTCGCCGGTCTGTTCAACCCTGAAAATTGGCACGCCGGGATTCCTTCTCGCGCTGCCGGTGTGCGGGGCGAGGCGCTGGTGACGCGCGTAAGGGGCCCCTCACCGCGGCGCTGGCTTGCACGACGCCCGCTGCAGGACGGCTTCCGTCTCGGCGGTCCAGGCAAGGCCCCTGAGCGGGGCACGCAGGACGACCAGGCCTTCGACCGTGGGCGAGGCGATCTGGCTTTCGGTCGCGCCCGCGCGGCGCGGGACGGGCAGCCCGTCCGGCTCGCTCGGCACCAGCAGGAACGACACCTCGGTGCGGCGCTGGCGCTGGCCGGGCAGGACGTAGAAGTTGCTCCCCTCCGGTGTATGCACGGACAGTGCCCACCCGGCGGCGAGCACGGTCGCGGATACCGCCAGCGGTCCGCCGCTCAAGTCGTAGCGGCACATGGCATAGAGCGCGTCCGGCGGCAGGAAGGGCAGGATCTGCCGCCCCGGCGCCTGCAGCGGCAGCACGGTCATGGTGTTGACGGGGAGCTTCTCCGCGAGCTGCCGGTAGGCCTCGCCGGTGGCGGACAGGGCGGCAAAGAACGTTGCGCCGATGTGCACGATGCCGCCGAGCAGCACAGCCGCCGCCACCGTGCGCCAGCTCAGCCAGCGGACGGTCGCCGCCGCCAGCGGCCACTCCGGGAGCCGGAACGGCCGTTTCGCCAGCTGGCCCAGGCCACGGACCATGAGCTGCGGCAGGCGCTGCCGCAGGCGGTCCATCGAGATCGGTGTCACCGGCATTCCGTCCTCACGATCTCGGGCACCGACCTGGGCGTGCCGCCGTCGTGGACGGCGCTGCCCAAGGTCGAATCCTGCACGGTCAGGACCAGCACGACCCGGCTGCCGCGGCCGCTGGGCAGCCAGTTGCCGGGCCGGGCGTCGCGCGCCAGCGTGATCACGGTGCGGCCGTCCAGTTCGCGCATGGCCGTGCTGCTGTTGAAGGCGTGGCGGTCGGCGGCATTGGCGATCAGCCGGCCGTGCAGGTCGTAGACGGCAAGCTCCCACCACGACGGCTCGAACTCGTCCATGACGACGGCGTAGTCGCAGGTCGAGGTGAGGCGCGCGCCGCGGCTGTCGGTCTTGGCCTTGAACGTCAATTCTGCGGTAGTGGATAGGGGGAGCGTGGGATTGCGCGCGATGTGGGCGCGGGTATAGGGGTCGGCGTCGGGCCGACCGGCGGCGGCCCACGTCACCCAGGGCCCGAAGCTGCGCGTGGAAAGGCGCGAGCCGGCCTCGATCGTGTACCAGGCCGTGCCGAGCCCGCCGCCCAAGGCGATGACGGCGAACACGGCAAGGTTGACCAGGGCGTTCTTGAACCGGCTCAAGGGAGTGCCTTTCCCCACCCCTCCGGCGGCGTCACTGCGGGCTGGCCTTGGCCTCGCCCGCCTTCTGGGAGGCCGCAGGAGGCAGCGTGCTCACCGGCATGGCCGTGGGACTGCCGGCCCGCCGCATGCTTTCGGCCAGACGCCGCAGCGACTCGCGTGTCTGATCGGCCATGATGCTCGACTTCTTCTGGGTGGCGTGCGCCATCTGCGCCTGTGCCAGCGCCGGGTCGGTGCGCTTGAGCTCGGCAAGGCGCTGCTGCTCGGCCACCTGGACCGGGTGCGGCTGCAACCCCGGGATGGTCGGGATGTTCCGGTTGGTATGCACCACCGACATGAAGGCGTGCCACGCCTGGGCCGGCAGGCTGCCGCCGGTAACGCCGTGGCCGCCCAGCCACATGGGGCGGAAGTCGTCATGGCCCACCCACACGCCCGCCACAAGCGCGCCGGTGAAACCGACGAACCAGGCGTCGCGCCAGCTGGAACTGGTGCCGGTCTTGCCCACGGCGTGCGTGAAGTCGAGCAGCGCGCGCCGACCGGTGCCCTCGGTGACGACTGCCAGCAGCATCTGGTTCATCATCTCGACCACCTTGCGGCTGACGACCTGCGGCGCCTCGGGCTCGTCGCGCTCGCGCGAGTAGATCACCTCGCCCTTGGAGTTGATGAGCTCCAGGATGGCGTAGGGGCGCGCCAGCCGGCCCCCGTTGGCGAAGGCGGCGAAGGCGGCGGTGTGCTGCAGCACCGTGATGCCGGTGTCGCCGAGTGCCATGGAGCAGGTGCGCCTGACCCCCTGGACGCCGAGGCGCTGGGTCATCTCCAGCACCTTGTCGCGGCCGACCTTGAACGAGATGTCGACTGCGGGGATGTTGAGCGACATCTTGAACGCGTCGGTCGCGGTCATAGAGCGCCCCGAACCCCCGCCGCCCGAGTAGTTCCTGGGCGACCAGTTTCCGCAGCTGCCGGAGGCGTCGCGCACGATCGTCCGCGGGGTGTAGCCGTTTTCCAGGGCGGTGGCGTAGACGTAGAGCTTGAAGGACGAACCTGGCTGCCGGCGCGCGTGGGTGGCGCGGTTGAACTGGCTTTCGCCGTAATCGATGCCGCCGACGATGGCGCGCACCGCACCGTCAGGGTCCATGGCCACCATGGCGCCCGAGAGCGGGTTGCTGCGCTGCATGCCGGTTGCGCGCAGCGTGTTGACGATCGCCTCCTGCGCGGCGCGCTGCATGTCGAGGTCCACCGTAACGCGGGCGGTGAGCACGTACTGGCCCTTGCCCTCCGCGATACGCTGCACCTCCTCGAAGGCCCAGTCGAGAAACCAGTCCGGGCTCTGCGACTCGCGCTGTTCGACGATGTGCGCCGGATTCATGCGTGCGGCGTACACCTGGCCGGCGCTCATGTAGCCGGCTTCGACGAGGTTGTTGAGCACGTCGTTGGTGCGGGCGCGCGAGGCCGGCAGGTTGACGTGCGGGGCGAACTTGGTGGGCGCTTTGAACAGGCCGGCGATCACGGCCGATTCCGCGAGATTGATGTCGCGCACGGACTTGCCGAAGTAGAACTGCGATGCGGCCTCCACGCCGAAGGCGCCGCCGCCCAGATAGGCGCGGTCCAGATACATCTTGAGGATCTGGGGCTTGGTGAAGCGCGCCTCCAGTAGCAGGGCGAGGAACGCTTCCTTGATCTTGCGCGATAGCGAGCGCTCGTTGGACAGGAACAGGTTCTTGGCCAGCTGCTGGGTGATCGACGACCCGCCCTGCACAACCTCGTTGGCGCGCGCGTTCTCCATGAGGGCGCGCAGCGTGCCGAGGATGTCG
>DATBKR010000149.1:0-6452 GCA_036555805.1 Hyphomicrobiaceae bacterium
ATGCCGGGACTTGTTCCCGGCATCCAGCCACCCCCTTGCCTTGCCTTTTGCTTTTTGGCTGGACCCCGGCAACAAGTGCCGGGGTGACACGGAACCATATGTTGGTGCAGGACCACTGGGAGTCCCAGGGTGCCTTGGTCCCAGGGTGCCTTGGTTGCCACGGGTACACAGAGCGGCTACACCTCCGACCATCGGCCATGGCCGTTTCGGGCCACAGCCACGGCGCTGATCCGGTTTAACGACCCGTGAACCCCGTCATCAAGCTCTACAGGAACGATCTGCCGGACGGCCTCGATCTCGGGAAGAGCGTGGCGGTGGACACCGAGACCATGGGGCTGAGGCCCCACCGCGACCGGCTGTGTCTGGTGCAGCTGTCGGCCGGCGACGGCAATGCCCATCTGGTCCAGCTCGACGGGAAGGACTGGTCGGTGCCCAACCTCAAGGCGCTGCTGGCCGATCCGGGCGTCGTCAAGATCTTCCACTTCGCGCGCTTCGACGTGGCAGCACTGCGGCAGTATCTGGAGGTGACCACCGCGCCCATCTACTGCACCAAGATTGCCTCCAAGCTGGCCAGAACCTACACCGACCGCCACGGCCTCAAGGACTTGTGCGGTGAGCTCCTGGGCGTGGAGCTGTCCAAGCAGCAGCAAAGCTCAGACTGGGGCGCCGACAAGCTCACCGACCAGCAGCGCCACTATGCGGCATCCGACGTCCTCTATCTGCACGCGCTGAAGACCAGGCTCGACGGCATGCTGCAGCGGGAGGGAAGGACCGATCTCGCCGAGGCCTGCTTCCGGTTCGTCGCCACGCGGGCCCGGCTGGACCTGGCCGGCTTCGAGGACACCGACATCTTCGCCCACTAGGGCGTGCGCTGAGTCCGCCTGCGCAGGGTGCTCGCGCCCGGCCGCGTTCACAAAAAAGCGACACAAGTCCAGGCGCTTGAGCCCCCAGCAAGTCCCAATCTCACCCCAATTGGGCGCCATCTTAACCGCGAATCGCTAGGAGTCCGCCGGGTGTCGCCGGCCGCACGGCGGCGTGGCGACACCGTACCTCTGAGGGCACATGCTGGGGGGCATATGGCCATCACTATCGACGCCCGGAATGCGCGCCCACCCGGGCGCGCGCCGTCTGGCGCCCTGGCGCGGGTGTCGCAGCGGGCGCGCGCCTTCGCGGCGGCGAAGCGCCACAGCCGCTTCGTGGCAGCACTGCGCATCGTGCTCCCGCTCGGCGCCCTGGCGACGCTGGCCGTCTACGTCATGATCGTGGCCATCGCGGTGAAGCTCAACGGCAGCCATCTGAAGATCGGCGCCGTCGAGATCACCGCCGATGACCTGACCATGAAGGACCCGAGCTACTTCGACTTCACCAAGGACGGCCGCTACGAAGTGCGCGCCAGGCGCGCTGTGGTGGCTTTCAACCAGAAGGCCCCCATCAAGCTGATCGACGTGAGCGGAGACCTCACGCAGACCAGCGGCACGGTCACACGGCTCAAGGCCAAGTACGGTCTGTTCGAAAGCAAGAAGGGCGAGCTGGAGCTGTTCGACGGCATCGAGATCGACGGCACCAACGGCACAATGGCGCGTCTGTCGCGGGCGATGATCTATTCCAAGGAAGGCAAGGTGGTCTCCACGGACCCCGTGAGCGCGACCACGCCGACCGGGTCGGTGCAGGCCGCCGCCATGACCATGTATAACAAGGCCCGCCTGGTGGAATTCCGCGGACAGGTGGCGGTGCGCCTGCTGCCGCAGCACGGCCAGACGCTGGGCACCGGCAAGGATGCGCGCCAGCCCGTGGATGTGCGCGCCGAGGAGCTCGACGTGGACGACGCCGCCAAGACCGCCCAGTTCCGGGGCAAAGTGGTGGCGGTGCAGGGCGAGAGCATGCTCCAGGCGTCCTCCCTCTCCGTCAAGTACGAAGGCAAGGCGGCGGCAGCCATGACCTCGGGAGTCGAGGCGTCGGCGGCCAGAGAGGCGGGCAAGGACGCCACGCGCGTCACAGCCCTGTCGGCCCGCACCGGCGTCGAGATCACGGCCGGCACCGACCGGCGCATCGCCAGCGATACCGCGGATTTCGACGCGCTTGCAGATACCGCGGTGTTCTCCGGCAGCGTGATCGCCACCCAGGACAAGAACGTCCTGAAGGGCGGCAGGCTGCTGGTGGACCGCAAGGCCGCGCGCAGCCGGCTGGAGACGCCCGGCGACGGCGGACGGATCGCCGCGACGTTCATCCAGAGTCGCGCGGCGCCGACAAAGCAGGCCAAGCGCCAGCAGGTCGCCGAGGCCGTCAACGACGCCGTCGGCTTCGCATCGTTCAAGGCGGACCGCAACGCGCCGACCGAGGTGGAGGCCGATACGCTGGAGATTCTCGACGCCAGCAACAAGGCCGTCTTCGAGGGTAACGTTGTGGCGAAGCAGGGCGACCTGGTGCTGCGCACGGCCGAGCTCACCGCCTTCTACTCGGGGCAGACCGGCATGGGCTTCTCCGCGACCGCCGACGCCGCGGGGCCGAAGGGCAAGGGCGTAGAGAGGGGCCAAGACAAGAGCCAGGAGAAGGGCGAGATCACACGCCTTGAGGCCAGGCACGGCGTGACGATGGTTTCCAAGGACCAGAGTGCGAGCGCCAAGTCTGCGGACTTCGACGTGAAGGCCAACACGGCGCTCCTATGGGGCGGCGGCGTGACCGTCACGCGCGCCACCAGCGACCCTCTCAAACCCAACGTGGTCGTGGGAGAGCGGCTGAGGGTGGACCTCACAACCGGCATCTCCCAATTCGAGGCCGAGGGCCCCCCACCACTTCCGACCCTCCCGCCCGTCGCCAAGACACCGGCCACATCGGGGAGCGGGGTGGCGACCTCAGGGGCCACCCCGGCGGAGAAGGTGCAGGCTTGCGCCCCGGGAAGAACCTGCCTCTTGATCTATCCCAACCAGATCAAGGACAGGGCGGTGGACGCCCTCAAGAAAAAGCTGCCGGCGGCCGGCGGGCAATGACGGGTCGGGTGCGGGCAGGGCGAGCAATGCTTGCGATTGTGACATTTTCACCGTGGGCCTGCCTGCGCATTGCGCGGGCATGAGCCGAGCGTGCATCAGGACCGAGGTATGAGGCTCTTCTCCGCCCGTCGCGGCAACGACAAGGTCGCGCTGCGCCAGACGCGCAGCCGCGCCCGCAGCAACGGGTATGCGGCGCCCGACGCCGATCGCCACGAGGCGATCCCGTCCGGCGAGGGCTGGCTCAGCGTGCACGACGTGCGCAAGAGCTACCGCAGCCAGATGGTGGTGCGTGGCGTCTCGCTGGCCGCCAGCCGCGGCGAGGCGGTGGGCATCCTGGGCCCCAACGGCGCCGGCAAGACCACGCTGTTCTACATGATCACCGGGCTGGTGGCGGCCGACGCCGGCCGGGTCACGCTCGACGGGCGCGACGTGACGCGCCTGCCCATGTATCGCCGCGCCCGCCTCGGCATCGGCTACCTGCCCCAGGAGCAGTCCATCTTTCGCGGCCTGACCACCGAGCAGAACATCATGAGCGTGCTGGAGCTGGTGGAGCCGAACCGCAAGCGGCGCAAGGAGCAGCTGGACAACCTGCTGGAGGAGTTCGGGATTGCGCATAAGCGCAAGTCGCCCTCAATCGCCCTGTCCGGCGGCGAGCGGCGGCGCTGCGAGATCGCCAGGGCGCTGGCGACCGGTCCTTCCTTCATGCTGCTGGACGAGCCCTTCGCCGGCATCGACCCGAGGGCGGTCGAGGAGATCCAGAATACCGTGCGTCATCTCACCAAACGCGGCATCGGCGTGGTGATCACGGACCACAACGTCCGCGAGACCCTCAGCATGGTCAACCGAGCCTACATTATCTACGATGGCCAGGTTCTCATCCACGGCCAACCCCAGGAAATCATAAACAACGAGATGGTCCGGCAGGTCTATCTGGGTAAGACGTTCGGCTGAATGCGGCGTCGTTATGGCTTGACCGCGCAAGGCGTCCTGGCAAACCATGGATGCCATGGTGCTAACGCCGAAGCTCGAGTTGCGGCACGGTCAGCAGCTGGTCATGACCCCCCAGCTGCAGCAGGCCATTCGCCTCCTCCAGCTGTCCAACCTCGAACTCGGCGTCTTCGTGGAGAATGAGCTCGAACGCAACCCCCTGCTGGAGCGCGAGGACATCGCCCGCGAAGCGGTGCAGGCCGAAGACAAGCCGCGGCAGAAGGCCGGTGCCGGCGACCACGGCAAGTCCGGTGCCCGCAATGGCGAGAGCGTTGTCCCTGGCAGGGAGCATCTGGGCGACCGGACGGGCTGGGCCTCGGTGAGGCCTTCCACCCACAACGGCGACGGCTCGGAAGGCGCCAACCTGGAGGAGTTCGTCGCCGCCTCGCGGTCGCTCGCCGACCACCTGACCGAGCAGCTGCAGCTCATGGTGACCGAACCGGCCGAGCGGCTGATCGGGGCGCACCTCATCCACATGGTCGACGAGTCTGGCTACCTGCCGGGCAGTCTGGACGACATGGCCGCCCGCCTGGGGGCGCCGCAATCGCTGGTTGCGAAGGTCCTGACCACGCTGCAGGGCTTCGATCCGCCGGGCGTGTTCGCGCGCGACCTGGCAGAGTGCCTGGCGCTGCAGCTCAGGGACGTCAACCGCTACGACCCGCAGATCGCCAGGCTGCTCGACAACCTGGCGCTGCTCGGCAGCCACAACCTGGGCGCCCTGCGCCGGGCGGTGGGCGTCGACCACGACGAGCTGGCGGAGATGGTGGCCGAGATCAAGCGGCTCAACCCGAAGCCCGGCCTCAAGTTCGGCTCCATCCAGATCCAGCCGATCCTTCCCGACGTGCTGGTGCGGCCAGGGCTTAACGATGGGCCCGACGGCAGCTGGCTCATCGAGCTCAACACAGAGACGCTGCCGCGCGTGCTCGTCAACCGCAGCTACTATGCCAACGTCGCCAAGACGGCGCGCTCGGAGCAGGACAGGGGCTACCTGCTCGACTGCCTGCAGAGCGCCAACTGGCTGGTGAAGAGCCTCGATCAGCGCGCGCGCACCATCCTGCGCGTGGCCGAGGAGATCGTGCGCCAGCAGGTGGGCTTCCTCACGCACGGCGTCGAGCACCTGAAGCCGCTCAACCTGCGCACGGTGGCGGACGCCATCAACATGCACGAGTCCACCGTCAGCCGCGTCACCTCCAACAAGTACATGTCGACGCCGCGCGGCATCTTCGAGCTCAAGTATTTCTTCACCTCCGCCATCTCGGCGGCCGACGGCGCGGGCGAGGCGCACTCCTCCGAGGCGGTGCGGCACCGCATCCGCCATCTGATCGAGGCTGAGACGCCGCAGTCGGTGCTGTCGGACGACAAGCTCGTCGAATACCTGAAGCGCGACGGCATCGACATCGCCCGCCGCACCGTGGCCAAGTACCGCGAAGCGCTGCGCATTCCCTCCTCCGTGCAGCGCCGGCGCGCCAAGCAGATGGCGGCGCGGCTGAAGCAGGATTGAGGGGTGTCGGATCCAGAGGGTCTGACACCTTCGACCCGTGATCCCGGAAGCCGACCCCGGCGAAGGCCGGGGGAGGCTATCCGGGACCCCGGGGAACGAGTCGAACCTCCCGAGGTCCCG
Source organism: Hyphomicrobiaceae bacterium (assembly GCA_036555805.1). GTDB lineage: Bacteria > Pseudomonadota > Alphaproteobacteria > Rhizobiales > Hyphomicrobiaceae > AWTP1-13. The sequence continues at coordinate 5,596 of DATBKR010000149.1, forward strand.
GCTCGGGGCGCTGCTCGCCTTCGGCTCGCATCGCTCCGGCCGGGATGACGGGTGCCAAAGGACCGGGGTCAGACCCGGAGGGTCTGACACCCCGCAGCAGCCATGAGCACCGACAAGCCGTTCGGAAAGCCCGTACCAGCCAGCCTCACCAACCTGCAGCGGCTCAACGAACGCTCGCGCGCCATCTTCCGCGAGATCGTCGAGACCTATCTCGCCACGGGCGAACCCGTCGGGTCGCGCAACCTGTCGCGCCAGCTGCCCATGATGCTGTCGCCGGCCTCGGTGCGCAACGTCATGTCCGACCTGGAGCGCCTGGGCCTGATCTACGCGCCCCACACCTCTGCCGGGCGCCTCCCCACCGAGACCGGGCTGCGCCTGTTCGTGGACGGGCTCCTGGAGGTGGGCGACCTGGTGGAGGAGGAGCGGCGCGCCATCGAGGCCCAGCTCGGTACCAGAGGCGAGAAGGCGTTCGAGCAGGTGCTCACCAAGGCGGGCGATATGATCTCGGGGCTGTCGCACTGCGCCGGCATGGTGCTCGCCGACAAGCAGGTGGGCCGGCTCAAGCACATCGAGTTCGTGCCCCTTGAGCCGGGCAAGGCGCTCGTGATCCTGGTGGGCGAGGACCAGGAGGTGGAGAACCGCGTCATCGCCCTGCCCAAGGGGCTGCCCGCATCGAGCCTGGCGGAGGCCACCAACTATCTGAATGCGCACATCACCGGGCTCACCCTGGACGAGGCCAAGGCCAGGATCGAGAAGGAGCAGGCCACGGCCAAGAAGGAGCTGGACGCGCTGACGCAGAAGGTGATCGAGGCCGGCCTTGCCACCTGGTCGGGCGCGCTCGACGGCAAGCAGAACCT
>DATBKR010000150.1:0-3965 GCA_036555805.1 Hyphomicrobiaceae bacterium
AGAGCTTGAAGTTCTCCGCCACGCGCCCATCGAACAGGAGGCCTGCCGCGGGATCGCCAGGATCGGCCAGCCGCACGGCGTCGCCGGTCCTGAGCCAGCCCTCGGCGTCGAACAGCTGCGCCGACAGCTGCGGCGCCTTGAAGTAGCCCGGCGTCACGTTGGGACCCTTGACGCGAATTTCAAGCTTGTCGGCGTCGGGCACAAGCTTCACCGCGTTGCCGGGGCCAGGCACGCCGATATTGCCGGGTCCATCCAGGGCGAAGTGGACGATGGTGACCGACGGCGCCGTCTCGGTGAGGCCCCAGGACGAGACGAACGGCACCTTGCGTCCGAGCACCTTGAGGCTCAGGGTCTCCAGCCGGTCCCACAGGGTCCGGGGCAAGGCTGCGGCGGCATAGAACAGCAGCTCCAGCCGGGCGAAGAAACTCTGCTGCAGCGCCGGGTCTGTCTCCAAACGGTCGAGCAGCATGGCATAGCCGCGCGGCACGTTCAGATAGACGGTGGGCGAGACCTCCTTGAGGTTGGCCACGGTGCGGCCGATCAGCGCCGGCACCGGCTTGCCCTCGTCGATGTAGAGGGTGCCACCGAAGCGCAGCATGGCGTTGGTGTTGAAGTTGCCGCCGAAGGTGTGGCTCCAGGGCAGCCAGTCCACCAGCACCGGCGGGCGCTCGTCGAGGAACCTCCAGGCGCCCGCGATCATCTCCTGGTTGGTGCACAGCATGCGCTGCGTGTTGATCACGCCCTTGGGCTGGGCGGTGGAGCCCGAGGTGAAGAGGATCTTGGCCACCGTGTCCGGCCCGACCCTGGCGAAGGCGGCGTCCACGGCCGGCGTGGGCCGCACCTCGGCAAGCACCGAGAGCGGCGTCACCCTGGCGCCGCCCAGGCTGCCGCGGCTCGCCACGATCTCCACGTCCGGCCCGAAGCCGACCGTATGCAGCGCCTTGGCGTAGCGGTCGGCCTCATCGAGGTAGATGAGGCCCGGCGCCGCCAGGCCCAGGATGTAGCGCAGCTTGCCGAAGTCCTGGCTGAGGCGCGCGTAGGCCGTGGACACCGGCACGACCGGCACGCCCACGTGCATGGCACCCAGCGCCAGCAGCGCGTGGTCGATGCCGTTCTCGGCGAGGATCAGCACGGGCCGCTCGCGGCCCAGCCGGCGGTCGATCAGCGCCTGGGCGATGGCGTTGGCCGCCCGCGCGGCATCGCCGTAGGTGAGGCGCCGCCAGCCGCCGGCCGCGTCGCGCTCGGCCAGGAACACGCGCGCCGGCTCCGCCGCGGCCCAGCGCTCCAGAAGCGCGCCCAGCGAGCGCGGCACCGGCCCCAGCGCCCGCGCCGAGCGGATCACGATGGCGCCGTCTGCGCGGCGCTCGTGCACGATCTCCGCCGTCGCGAACAGCTCCTGCCCGCCCGCGGCGGCGGTCCCCGCGGCCAGCGGCCCTGCCATGCCTCTCTCTTTCTGCCCGCTGCCGCCGCCCCCGTTCGACCGGGTCTCTCGATGCGCGGCGGCGGCCCTTTTTTCTGCGCGTAGTTAACCAGAGACGGTTGCCGGCGGCAACGAATGGCCCAACACGAATGGCCCAACACGAATGGCCCCGAACACGAATGGCCCCGAACCGCCCCCGAGCATGCAGACGAGAATCTGGGCAGGGATTTCGCTGGCGGGATTTCATCTGGGGATTTCCATACTGGCGGCGCGCGGCTGTTGCCGCGGCGCGACCGGCCCCGCGGGGAGAATCACGTAGCTGTCGGCTCTGCAGACATGTGTACGACGCAGGTCGTAGGGGGACCGACGATGAAATACGCTCCATCAGCGGCGCTGATCCTGGTGATGCTGCTGGCCGGCTGCTCGGCCGAGCAGGAGCGCGCCGGCCCTGAGGCGACCTACGTCCCCGCAGCGCCGCCGGAAGAGAGCCCCATGCGGCAGACCGGGCTCAGCGCCCAACCCGTCTCCACGGGCTCCCTGCCCGCCGGCGACGCCCGGCTCGTGATGGCGCGCGCGCTGCGCAACGAGCGCCTGATCTACGCCCAGGGGCTTGGGAAAATCCTGATGGCCAACGGCGTCGGCGCCAGCGTCATCGTCGACGAGGACGGGCAGGGCGGCCCGACTCCGGCACTTATGTTCTTCGGCCAGTTCTCGCGCTCCTTCATCCAGCGTGCGCTGACCGACGGCGCCGTGCTCGAGCGGGCGCGCGCCCTCGGCTTCCGGGCGGTGAACTTCTTCGACCGCGGCCCCGAGGGCAACTATGTATTCGAGCTCGGCAAGGCCGGGCCGCTGCCCAAGTGCGACGCCCGCTATCGCATGTGCCTGTGAGGCCCGCTGCGTCCATGCCGAATGGCGCTGTCGGACTGAGATATCCGATAGCTGTTGCATGATCGCGAACTGATTTCATTCGCACCCCTTCGTCCGCGCCCATCGCCGGCTCGGCCCCGAGTTATCCACATGACGGGGCGGCGCATCATGTTCTGGCCATGACTGGCTGCCACAGATGCTCCGTCGGCAGCGGGTCGTGCGGGTCCAAGCCGTGAACCATGGGTGCTCGTCGGCATGCAGTGGACCAGCCGGTTGGAGTGGGTGCTGAGTTTTGCGCCGGACTTGGCGGGCCGGCTCGCCTGCAGACCCGAATCGCGGCAGTGCACGCTCTATGAAGTGCTTGGCGTCGCTCCGGCCGCGACCGAGCCCGATATCAAGATGGCGTACCGCGTGCTCGCGCGACAGCTCCACCCCGACCTGAACGCTGGCGATGCGACGTCGGCCGGGCGCCTCGCCGAGGTCAATGGCGCCTACGCCACGCTCGCCAATGCGGAGGCGCGCGCCGCCTACGACCGCGACCTGGCGCGACACCAGTCCGAGTCGCGCCGGCGCCTGGCGACATTCGCGGCTACCGGCGCCGCCACCTTCGTGCTCACCGCGGGCCTCGTGTCGTTTGCGGTGCGGCGCCACCTCGACGCCGCGCCCGCACCGCGGCCGCCGCCGGCCGCGCGGGCCGCGCCAGCACAAAGCGCCAGGCCGGTCGCCGCGCTCGCCGGCTACAGCGACGATCTCGCGGGCCTCTCCGATCCCGCCCGCGCGGCCATCTGGCGGACCTACCGTGACCCGCGCTTCGATTTCTCGCTGCGCTACCCCGCGGGCATCTTCACCCTCGACGCCGCCCGCAGCGACGCCAACGTGCACACCTTCGTCTCTCGCGACAGCCGCGCCGTGCTGCGTATCGTGGCGGCCGAGAACACCGCGGGCATTGCCCTCGCCGACCTGCGCCGGGCGCTGATGAAGGGCCGCTACGCGGGCGCAGCGTTCGATTCGGCACCACGCCGCCGGCACTGGTTCGCGCTGTCCGGCACGCGCGGCGATGAGGTGTTCCTGGAACGCATCACCTATTCTTGCGACGGCAAGTCCATGCACGGCTGGCAGATGATGTATCCGGCGACCCAGCGCGGCACCTACGACGAGTTGGCCAAGCTGGTCCTGCGCAACCACCCCCACGGCAACGGCCCGCCTTCGGCCTGCCAGGACCCGCGGCCCAAGTCGGGCAGGCAGGTGGGCGCAAATCGCCGGGTGCGTTAGGCCCGAAGGGCCGTAACGCACCGTGCCTCGCCGATGCGACGCCCGATTACGTCGCGAAGAAGGCGATGAGCGCGTCGAGGGTGGCGTCGGGCTGCTCGGTGAGCAGCATATGGCCGCAGTGGGGGAGGGCGACGGTGCGGCTACCCGGGATGAGGCGGGCCAGCTCCGCGCCGTTCCTGGCCGGTGTCATGATGTCGTTGGCTGCGGTGACGACGAGCGCCGGGCAACGCACGCGGGCCGCTGCCGCCGGCCCCGAGTCCCATGCCGCGCACGCGGCGAGGTCGGCGGCCAGCACGCCCGGCCGGTTGCGCGCGAACAGGGCGAGCGCGCCGCCCGTCATCCACAGGCCGGGCACCGGATGCCCGCCCAGCCTGGCGGCGGGCCCGTGTGCCCACGCCGTGATCAT
>DATBKR010000151.1:0-5233 GCA_036555805.1 Hyphomicrobiaceae bacterium
ACGGTCAGCATTTCCGGCTACGAGCTCGGCCTGCTCGCCGCCGCCGGCACGCTCACCATCGTCCCCGGCGTGATCGTGATCTATTTCGTGCGCAACTACATCGCCAAGGGCTTCGCGCTGGGGCGCGTGTAGGGTGCAATAGGGCGTCAGCCCGTATTGCACCGATTTGCACAAGTCGGGGGTACTCGGTGCAATGCGCTCGCTCCGCTCGCTTATTGCACCCTACGAATACAGGAGGAGGGGAATGGGCTTCTCGTGGATGGCGTGGACCTGGGAGACGGCCGCCTTCTTCATCTGTATCGCCCTCATGCTGGCGGCGATGACCGTCTGGGAGCTGCGCTCGCCCGGCGGCGCGCCGCGGCGCGGCATCCTCGCCATCGAGACGACCCGCGGCGACCGGCTGTTCATCTCGCTGCTCGGCGGCGCTTTCATCCACCTGGGGTGGCTGGGTTTCCTCGGCACGCCCCTCTGGGGCGCCGTCGCCGTCTCGCTTCTTTTCGCGCTTGCCGTCTTCCGCTGGGTCTAGGAGTGGTGGTGCTCCATGGGCGTTGTCGCCACGCTCCGCCGCCGTCTGGGGATCGGCGCCGCCATGCAAAGCCCGGCAGACGGGCGAGGGAGGAACACCATGCGCAACTCGGGCTTCATACTCGCGCTGGACCAGGGCACCACCTCGAGCCGCGCCATCGTCTTCGCCTCCGACTTGAGCATCAAGGGCCTCGGCCAGCGCGAGTTCGCGCAGCACTACCCCGCCTCCGGTTGGGTGGAGCATGACCCGGACGACATCTGGCGCACCACGGTCGAGACGGCGCGGCAGGCCGTCGCCGCCTCCGGCATCGCGGCCAGCGCTATCGCCGCCGTCGGCATCACCAACCAGCGCGAGACCTGCCTCCTCTGGGACAGGCGCACCGCCAGGCCGATCCACCGCGCCATCGTCTGGCAGGACCGCCGCACCGCCGACCTGTGCCGCCGCCTGAAGGACGAGGGCCGCGAGCCCATGGTCACGGCCAGGACCGGACTGCTGCTCGACCCCTATTTCTCGGCCACCAAGATCGCCTGGCTGCTCGATCACGTGGAGGGCGCCCGCCGGCTGGCGGAGGGCGGGCATCTCGCCTTCGGCACGGTCGACAGCTTCCTCGTCTGGCAGCTCACCGGCGGCCGCGTGCACGCCACCGACGCCACCAACGCCTCGCGCACCCTGCTCTACGACATCGCCAAGGGCGAGTGGGACGCCGACCTCCTGAAGCTGTTCGGCATCCCGCGCGCCGTGCTGCCCGAGGTTCGCGACTCCAATGCCAGCTACGGCATCACCGACCCGTCGATTCTCGGCGCCGCCCTCCCGATCCTGGGCGTGGCCGGCGACCAGCAGGCGGCGACCATCGGCCAGGCCTGCTTCGCGCCCGGCATGGTGAAGTCCACCTACGGCACCGGCTGCTTCGCCGTCCTCAACACCGGCGCTGAGCCGGTGGCCTCCAGGAACCGGCTGCTCACCACCATCGCCTACCAGCTCGATGGCACGCCCACCTACGCGCTCGAAGGCTCCATCTTCATCGCCGGCGCCGCCGTGCAATGGCTGCGCGACGGCCTCCGCATCATCGCCTCGGCCCCCGAGAGCGGCGCGCTGGCGGCGGAGGCAGACGCCCGGCAGGACGTCTATCTCGTCCCCGCGTTCGTCGGCCTCGGGGCACCCTACTGGCAGCCGGACGCCCGCGGCGCCATGTTCGGCCTGACGCGCGCTACCGGACCGCGGGAGGTCGCCCGCGCTGCGCTGGAGTCCGTCTGCTACCAGACCCGCGACCTGATCGAGGCCATGCGCGGCGACTGGGCGGCCTCCGCCAAATCGGTGCTGCGGGTGGACGGCGGCATGGTGGCGAGCGACTGGACCATGCAGCGCCTTGCCGACATCCTCGATGCGCCGGTCGAGCGCCCGGTGGTGCAGGAAACCACGGCCCTGGGCGCCGCCTGGCTCGCCGGCCACAAGGCCGGCGTGTGGCCCGACGCGCACGGCTTCGCCAGGCTCTGGAAGCTCGACCGCGCCTTCACGCCGGCGCTGCCCGCCGCCGAGCGCGAGCGCAAGTACGCCGGCTGGAAGCGGGCCGTGCAGGCCGTGCTCCAGACCGCCGAAGCCTGATGGGGAACGGCGCAGCAATAGCCGCGCGGTAGGTTCCTGTTTGCTCAGGGACGAGATCACCGGCGGGTGAAGGCGCCGGGGGTGCCGGCGCTGCAGCAGGGCTGGGTGCGCAGCTGGCCGTAGGCGTCCATCAGGCGCTGACCCAGCTCCCCCGCATTGCTCATGAACGATTCGAGTACGGGAGCGCTGCAGACCCGCCACTCCGCCACCTCGTCAGGGGTGACCTCGTGGATTTTCATCCCGTGCTTCGCTGCCAGGGCATAGCCCTCCGACTCCCGCCGGTTCAGATCGGCGAGGATGGCCTTCTGCGCCTCAGCGGCGACCTCCTCAAGAACACGCCGGTGGTCGGGGGGAAGAGAGCGCCAGACCTGCTCGTTGATGAGGATGAGCATGCCATCCGCGAAGTGGCGCGTATTGGCGAGGGTGTCCATCACATCCCACAGGTGGCGCGCCACCACATAGGTCACTCCAGCCTGGCCGACCGCGGCCTTGCCGGTCTTGTACCCGTCGTACTGTTCGGTCCCGCCCAGGTAGACGGGTGTCCCGCCGCAGCTGCGGATCAGGGTCTCGGAGATCTTGTCGTAGGTGCGCACGGTCTTGCCCGCCATGGCTGCCGGAGACGTGATCGGCACGGATCTCGACAGCAGGACGGAGGTGCCGAACGGCGACCACCAGAGGACGCGGGCCCCGGTCTTCTCGAGCACCGCGGCGTCCAGGAGACGCCGAAATGGGCTTTCCGGCTGAAGCGCGGCGTCCTGGACCGGGAGGAGGTTGAACATGAACGGCAGCAGGAAGAGGCCGATTGCCGGGACGGCGTCGACGAAATGGCCGATACGCGACCCTCCCATCTCGACCTGCCCGGCGGCCACTGCCTTTATGACCTGGCGGTCCTCGACGAGGCGCACGTGGATGGAAATTCGCAGGGCACCCTCTGTAGCGGTCTCGACGCGCTTCTTGAAGAGTTCGAGATTGTCGTTGTTGATGCTGCCGCGCGGGGTCTGCACCGTGATCCGCAACTCCCGCGGTTGGGCGGGCGCGCTTGTCGGGTGGTCCGGGTCGGCGGCCAGGGCCGAAGCCGAAAGCACGAAAGCGACAACAGCGGCCGAGATCGGGTATGGGCGCATGGCGCGTCTCTCCCTCCTGACTGCCCCGCGGCGCAAAAGCACCGCGGAGCCGCAACCCCCGTCCCCGACACCGCGCAATCTCTGTACACATTGCCGCTGTTTTGGCAACGCGGTCTCTGCGCCTTGGCGAGTGCGAGCGGCCCGCCGGCCACTTAACCGTCGCCCGCTGGCTCCACTTCTGCCCACGGAACGTTCGACCGGCCGCGATGGTGCGGCATGTCTTTGACGGAGTGTGTGAGGCGCTTGGGTTTCGAGCCCCAACAACGGCAGCGGCACCCGCCGCCTGCGCGTGCAAATCTACCATCTTACCGCACACCATCTGACCAATGCCGCCAGCCCCGCCGACCGATGTCGGCGAGGGCGCGACGGGTCCGCGGGCGCCTACTCGGCAACCGGTAAAACGGGGCGGTTGCCCGCCCCAACGAGGTTGCCTTTCGGCACCCGCGCACCGGCGATTTGCGTCCCGCTGCGGCTCAGCCCCGCCTGCTTCCCGGGGGCGGTCCCCTTCGGCAACGCGATGGGCGGCTTGAGCCCCCAGCTCGAGCGCCATTGCTGACACCCCGCCGGAGACCGACGAGCGGACCTCCTGGATCTTGAGCCATCTCGCTCTCCTTCCAGGCGCCGGATCGTCTGCACGTGGGCTGTCGGATGGCGCCATCCACGTCCCGTCGCAGCAAACGATGCGCCTATTATATCAGGCAGCCGCGCCACACCGGGGATAAGCCGGCGGCGCCACCGCCCCGCCGTCCTGCAGACATGCTTTTCGCCGCGTTACCGCTTTGCGCCCGAGCCGCTCCGACCGCCCGAGCGTTGCGCCGTGCCCAATCGCAGGCTCAGTACGGTTTGTCGCCGCAGATGGTCACGCGGTGGCCGTAGCGCTTGTTGGGGTAGTAGTCCCAGACCGCGCGATGCTGCACGCATCGGTTATCCCAGAAGGCGATCGAGTTGGGCCGCCACTTGAAGCGCGCGGAGAACTCCGGCGTTTCGATGTGCCGATAAAGCATCTGGAGGATGGCGGCGCTCTCGTTGGCGTTGAGTCCGACAATGCCCGTCGTGAAGAAGCGATTGACGAACAGGCACTTTTTCCCCGTTTCCGGATGAGTGCGGAAGATCGGGTGCTGGGCGCGCGGGTAGCTCTTGCCGCGATCGTCGGCGCCGTCGCGGCCGCGATAGACGTGCTCGCCGTCGTGGATCGCGGCCATGCCGTCGAGCATCGCCTTGATCGGCGCGGACAGCGTCTCGTAGGCCAGGTACATGTTGGCGAACAGCGTATCGCCGCCCCCGTCGGGGGGCGCCGTGGTCACATGCAGGATCGAGCCCATCGGCGGCTCGGCGTCGCACGACACGTCGGAGTGCCAGTCCTCGCCCGCGACCCAGGTGGAGGTCTCGTCCGCCTTGATGACATACACTTCGGGGTGGCCCGCGATCAGGGCGGGTGCCGAGGGGTGCCTGTGCAATCTGCCAAACCGGAGACCGAACTCCTTGTGCTGTTCCACGCTCGGCTTCTGGTCGTGGAAGAAGATCACCAGGTGGTTGAGCAGCGCACTGTGCACCTCTTCCATTTGGCGGTCGTCGAGCGGTTTGGAAAGATCGACGCCGTAGATCTCGGCACCGATACCGGGAGTCACCTTGCGTACTTCTATGGTCCGGTAGTCCATATGCGCCCGACCTTCCTCACGCTCAGTGTGGGAACAGTCTGAAGCATCTGAGCGCGCCCGCCAATTCACATCTCGCGGAGGTTCCGGCAACGGCGTAGCAGGCGTCTCCCTTCCTGCTGTAGCCTGCATGTCCGAAAAGGCATTGCCCTGCAAACGAAGGGGGGACGGACCGATGCCCATCGCCTTGAGAGAAAAGCCGATCTTCATGCTGGGCGCCGAGCGGTCGGGGACCACGCTGGTGATGGCGATGCTGGCCTGCCACCCGCGCATCGCGGTGCCCGAGGTGGTCTGGTACTACCCGCGCTTCAGGCCCTATCTCTTCA
>DATBKR010000152.1:0-3867 GCA_036555805.1 Hyphomicrobiaceae bacterium
CGGCAGGCCGCCGACGAAGATGGCGCCCAGGATGGCGCCGTGGATCGAACCCAGGCCGCCCACCACCACCATCAGGAGGAGCTGGACGGACAGCAGGAAGTTGAAGGCGTCGGGCGAGATGAAACGCATGCGGTGCGCGAGCAGCGCGCCGGCGAGGCCGGTGACGGCGGCGCTGAGCGCAAAGATCGCGGTCTTGTAGCGGAACAGATGCACGCCGAGGCTCTGCGCGGAGATCTCGGAATCGCGGATGGCGACCAGGGCGCGGCCGGTGGGCGAACGCACGAGGTTGATGGTCGCGAGCACCACCAGCATGAGGACGGCGAGACTGAGGTAGTAGAGCTGCCAGCCGTGCGTCAGCTTGTAGCCGAGGAGGTCCGGCGCCGGCACCGGCATGCCCTGGAAGCCGCGCGTCACCGGCTCCCAACGGATGATCACCTGCTCGACGATCTGGGAGAAGGCGAGGGTGGCGATGGCGAGGTAGATGCCCGACATGCGGTTGGCGGGCACGGCGATGATCACGCCGGCGACGAGGGCGGCAAGGCCGGCGGCGGGAAGCGCGATGAGAAACGGCACGCCCTTGGTGATGAGGTAGGTGTTGGTGTAGGCGCCGACCGCCATGAACGCGCCGTGGCCGAGGCTGACGAGACCGGTGTAGCCGATCAGCAGCATAAGCCCGACGCCGGCGATCGCCAGGATGAAGATCTGGGTGAGCTCACCCACGTAGAACTCGGCGAGCGCCAGCGGCGCCGCCAGCACGGCCGCCATCAGGAGGCCATACCAGAAGCGTTGGCCCCCATGCTGGAACAGGCGGAGGTCGTCGAGGTAGGAGGTCTTGAACAGGATGCGCACGGGGATGCCGCCCTCACACCTTCTTGCGCTGCAGGGTGGAGAACAGCCCGTGCGGCCGCAGCATCAGCACCACCAGCATGAGCAGGTAGGCCACGATCTCCTTGAAGCCGGGCGGTAGGTAGCGGGCCGCCAGCGTCTCCGAGACGCCGATAATGAGCCCGCCGAGAACGGTGCCCAGCAGGCTGCCGAAGCCACCGATCACGGCGGCGGCGAACGCCTTGATGCCGTAGAAGCCGTTGCTGGGCTCCACCAGCGAGAGGGGCGCGAACAGCACCCCGGCGATGGTGGCGACGACGGCCGACAGCGCCCAGATCAGCGAGTTGATGTGCTTCACGCGCACGCCCATGTAGTAGGCCGCCAGTTGGTTCTGCGAGGCCGCCTGCATGGCGTTGCCCAGCCGCGTGTAGTTGAAGAACAGATAGAGCAGGGCGGCCAGGATGAGCGTGCCGAGGATGATGGAGAGGTGCTCCCACGACAGGATCACGCCGCCCACGTCGATGATCTCGTTGGTGAAGGGGGTGGTGGGGAAGTTGAGCGTCTCGTTGCCCCAGATGAAGCCCGCGAACGACCGGAACAGGAACCCGAGGCTGATGGTGAGGATGACCACGGCGAACTGCGGCTGGCCTATGATGCGCCGGAGCACGACGGCGTCGAGGAGGTAGCCGAACACGGCCATGACGAGCGCCGCCGCCGCGAGCCCCAGCCAGTAGCTCATGCCCCAGGTGCCGATGCAGCTGAGCGCCACGAAGGTGCCCAGCATCATCAGGTCGCCCTGGGCGAAGTTGACCATCTCGGTGGCCTTGTAGATGAGCACGAAGCCGAGCGCGATCAGGCCGTAGACGCACCCCTGCGCGATGCCACCGACCAGCAGCTGAAACAGCTCGACCATGTTCCTCCCGGTGCGCGGTGAGGCGCCCTCTCGCTTTATTGTTGCGGCCGCTCGTTGCTGCTGGCGGCGCTCGGCGATGTCTCCAACTTGCGACTGGACGGCGCCAGCCGCGGTGCGTCAATCCCTCCTGGTATGCCGTGCACCAACTGCCCGGCGGTGGCGCGCCGGCCGGCGGGCCTCCCTCCGCACGGCGGCGCGGTGCTCCTTTCCATACTCCTCGCGGAGGCCGAGGGCGCGCAGATAGGCCGCCGCCAGGTCGCGCGACAGCTTCTCAACGTCGATCTGGTCCTCGCGGTGCTGCACGCGCGCGGTCCAGACGATGTGCTCCAGGCTGCCGAACACGATGTCGCGGGCCATCGGCAGGTTGAGGCCGAGGGCCGGATCGGGCTCGGCGTTCCATTTCTTGAACAGATGGATGAGCTGCGAGGAGAAGCGCCGCAGCATGTTGCGCGCCTCTGACTGCGGGTAGCCGCTCGTGGTCCGCATCTCACGCAGCCAGACGAGGAACAGCTCCTTGGCCTTGATCAGGAGGCCGAGCTCGATGGCGATCAGGCGCTCCAGCCCCTCGCCCAGGCTTTTCGCCTCGGCGACCGCCTTCTCCGCCGCCTGGGTGTGGCCGGCGAAGGCCGTGAGGCTCACCCTCAGCTGCAAATCCTGCTTGTCGCGGAAGTAGTTGTAGAGCGTGCCCTCGGACAGGCCGGCCGCCGACGCCACCGCGGCCATAGTGACGTTCTCGTAGCCGCCTTTCAGATAGAGCTGGGTGGCCACCTCGATGATGCCCTGCTCGCGCTCGCCCCACCGGCCGACCGGGGGCACAATCTCCCGCCTGATTTCGCGCCTGATCTCGCGCCTGATCTCGCGCCTGTGCACCTTCTGCATGCTGCGCTGCACCGTCAGCGGCCGGACCGGCGGCCCCCGGCCGCAACTCGTCCGACATGAGAGAGGAAGGGCGAAACTGAGTCAACCTCAAAAATGAGGCTCGCTCAGAATATCGGGGTCAGACCCCTCGCCTCGACGGTCTGTTCAAAATCTGTAAGCTCGGAGCGAGGGGTCTGACCCCGTTAGTTGCGAGGGGGTCTGTCAGGAGGCTTGCGATGGACTTCACCGAGGAGCACGAGGCCATCCGGCGCAACGTCAGGCGGTTCATCGACGCGGAGATCAACCCGCACGTGGACGGATGGGAGGCGGCCGGCATCTTCCCGGCGCACGACATCTTCAAGAAGCTGGGCGCGCAGGGCTACCTCGGCATCAACAAGCCGGCGAAGTACGGCGGGCTCGGCCTCGACTACTCCTACCAGCTCGCATTCATCGAGAGCCTGGGGCACATCAGGTGCGGCGGCGTGCCGATGGCCATCGGGGCGCAGACCGACATGGCGACGCCGGCGCTCGCCCGCTTCGGATCGGAGACGCTGTGCAGAGAATTTCTGGAGCCCTCCATCAGGGGCGACTACGTGGCGTGCATCGGCGTGTCGGAGACGGGCGCCGGCTCCGACGTGGCCTCCATCAAGACCACGGCGCGCAAGGACGGCGCCGACTACGTCATAAACGGCGGCAAGATGTGGATCACCAGCGGCACCCAGGCCGACTGGATGTGCCTCCTCGCCAACACCTCCGACGGGCCGGTGCACAGGAACAAGTCGCTCATCTGCGTGCCGATGAAGGCCAAGGGCGTGACGATCGCGCGCAAGCTCGACAAGCTCGGCATGCGCTCCTCCGACACGGCGCAGATCTTCTTCGAGGACGTGCGCGTGCCGCTGAAGAACCGCATCGGCGAGGAGGGCCACGGCTTCGCCTACCAGATGCAGCAGTTCCAGGAGGAGCGGCTGTGGAGCGCGGCGGCCGGCCTGATCGCCAAGGAGCGCATGATCGAGGAGACCGTCGCCTACACGCGCGAGCGCCAGGCCTTCGGCCGGCCGATCCTCGACAACCAGGTGGTGCACTTCCGCCTGGCGGAACTCGCGACCGAGGTTGAGGCGCTGCGCGCGCTCACCTACCGCGCCGCCGCCCTCATGCTGAAGGGCGAGGACATGACCATGCTGGCGTCCATGGCCAAGCTGAAATCGGCGCGGCTCGGCCGCGAGATCGCCGACGCCTGCCTGCAGTACTATGGCGGCATGGGCTATATGAGC
>DATBKR010000153.1:0-2237 GCA_036555805.1 Hyphomicrobiaceae bacterium
TTGGTCCAGTTGGGCGAGTGCATATAGAATGACCCGTACAATTCACCGTAGTACTGAGCGATGCCCCACGCGTCCGGGCGCGTTCCTGCGCGAGATTGTCCTGCCGGCCATCCGGGCGAGCAAGGTCGAGATCGCGGCGGCGCTCGGCATTTCGCGCCAGTCGCTCTATGGCATCGTCGCGGAGAAGCAGCCTGTCACGCCTGCCATGGCGGTTCGGTTGGGCAAGGTGTTCGACACGTCCGCTACCTCCTGGCTGAGGATGCAGACGGCCTACGACCTCTGGCACGCCGAGCGTGAGATCGACACATCGAAGCTGCATTCGCTGCCGAAGGCCGGTTGAGTCGCTGGTCGAAGCCGGATCGGCTCGGTGCAATACGCGCTGACGCGCTATTGCACCCTACGACGAGGCCTGCCCCTCGCCCTGAGCGGCGTTGCGGGTCCGCTCCACGCGGTCCACGGCCAGGATGGCGGCCTCGTAGAGGAGGATGGTGGGGAGAGCCATGGCGATCATGCTGAACGGGTCGGGCGGGGAGAGCACCGCGGCCACGCCGGTGATCGCCACGATCGCATAGCGGCGGAAATGGCGCAGGTTCGCGCCGCCGATGAAGCCGGCCCTGGCGAGCAGCGTGAGCGCCACCGGCAGCTGGAACATGATGCCGAAGCCCAGGATCAGCGTCATGATGAACGACAGGTACTCGCTCACCCTGGCCTGCAGCTGGATCTGCACGTCGCCGCTGTGGACCTCCATGGAGATGAAGAACTTCATCACCAGCGGCATGACGATGAAGTAGACGACCGCGGCGCCCAGCATGAACAGCAGGAAGGTGGCCACCAGATAGGGGCGGAACGCCGCCCGCTCGTTCTTGTAGAGGCCCGGCGCCACGAACTTGTAGACTTGGTGGGCGATGATCGGAAACGCCAGGAATACCGCGCCGAACAGCGCCAGCTTGAGCTTGGTGAACAGGAACTCCGGCGGCGAGGTGAAGATCATGTCCACCCGCTGGCCGTTGTTGGCCCACACGTAGGGCCACACCAGGATGTTGTAGATCCGGGTGGCGAACGCGAAGCAGAAGATGAAACCGAAGGCGACGCCGATCAGCGCATAGATCAGCCGCTGGCGCAACTCGATCAGGTGGTCGAGGAGGGGCGCCTTGGAGGCCTCGATCTCGTCGTAGCCGTCAGGCTGGGCGGGATCGGGTATCGTCGGGCTGGCAGCGGCTGCAGGCCGGTCTTGCATGGGACCCAAGCCCTCCAAAGCCTTCAGGCGCCGGTGCGCTCGGCGGCCTGGGCCGGCGCGAGGCTGCCGGCGGGGGCGGCAGGGGGCGCGATCGCCGTCTCGCCGGAGGTCGCCGGCGCAGAGGACTCCTCAAGCGCCACGGTGGCCTGGGCTGCGGGCACGGGGGCCGTGGCCGACGCCGGGGTCGGCTCGGGGACTGCGGCGGGCACGCCGTCGAGGTTCGCGACGCCCTCCGCAGCTTGCTCAGGGGGGACGGGCATGGGGGGGATCTCGACGGGTGCCAGGGGGTCCTCGACAGTGTTCTCGACCGGGTTCTCCACGGGGTGCTCGAGCGAGGTCTCCATGGTCTTGCCAGCGTCGCTCAAAGTCTGCTCGACTTCGCGCCCCGTGGCGTGCAGCGACGCCTCCGTCTCCTGCGCGATATTCTCCATGTCCTTCTTCAGCTGCGCCAGCTCGGTCTCGCGCATGGCCTCGTCGAACTGCGCCCGGAACTCGCGCGCGTGGCCGCGGATGATGCCCAGGTACTTGCCGATGGTGCGCAACAGCACGGGGAAGTCCTTGGGGCCGATGACGAGCAGCGCCACGATCGCGAGCAGAAACAGCTTGCTGGAGGTGATGTCGAACATCGCTACCGTTCGCGCTTACGGGCCCCGCGGCGCCGTGCCGGGGACCTTGGCACAAGATCGACGGGCCCGCCTCAAGGGCAAGGACGCTAGCCCACCTTGTTGACCTGGGCCGTCGGCTGGGCCTGCGCGGACTGCGCGGTGGTGTCCAGGGCCTTCGGCTCCTCCTTCTTGAAGGGATCGGCCGCCGGCGGCGCCGGCTCGTCCTCGCTCATGCCCTTCTTGAAGCTTTTGATGCCCTTGGCCACGTCGCCCATGATGGAGGAGATCTTGCCGCTGCCGCCGAACAGCAGAAGCGCGACCGCCAGCAGAATGAGCCAGTGCCAGATGCTAAAGCTTCCCATTCTCTGTCGCTCCCTTTGCAGCCTGGGCTGCTT
>DATBKR010000154.1:0-12610 GCA_036555805.1 Hyphomicrobiaceae bacterium
CGAGGACCGCGTGGCGGTGAAGCCGCACGCGAGCCCGGTGTTCCACGCCATCCAGTACCTGCTCGGCAACCAGACCCTCGACAAGCTCCAGAATTTCCGCGGCTTCGGCGGCGCCCAGTCGTACCCCTCGCGCACCAAGGACGCCGACGACGTGGACTTCTCCACCGGCTCGGTGGGGCTGGGCGTGGCGGTGACGGGCTTCGCCAGCGTGGTGCAGGACTATGTGCACGCCAAGGGCTGGAGCGCCGACCGTCCCCGGAATTGGCCCAAGGGGCGCATGGTGGCGCTGGTGGGCGACGCCGAACTGGACGAGGGCAACGTCCACGAGGCGCTGCTGGAGTACTGGAAGCACGGCCTCGACAACTGCTGGTGGGTAATCGACTACAACCGCCAGAGCCTCGACTCGGTGGTGTCCGACCGTCTCTTCATGAAGCTCGTCGCCCTGTTCGAGAACCTGGGCTGGAGAGTGGTCCTCCTCAAGTACGGCAGGCTCCTGCAGCGCGCGTTCGCGGAGCCCGGCGGCGAGCACTTGAGGCAGTGGATCGACGATTGCCCGAACATGCTCTACTCGGCCCTGGTGTTCCAGGGCGGGGCGGCGTGGCGGCGCCAGCTGGAGGCGGACCTTTTCGGCCACCCCGACACGCTGGCCATCGTGCGGTGCCACGACGATGCCGCGCTGGCGCGCCTCATGACGAACCTCGGCGGCCACGACATGGAGACCATCGTCGAGACCTTCGAGGCGGTGCCGTCAGGGGCCCCCGTGTGCTTCATCGCCTACACCATCAAGGGGCTCGGGCTGCCGTTCCAGGGCCACAAGGATAACCACGCCGGGCTGATGACAAAGACGCAGCTCAACGAGCTGCGTGCGCGGGAAGGCATCAACCAGCGCGAGGAGTGGGACAGATTTGCGGGGCTGGCGCTGCCTCCGTCGGCGATCGAGGCGTTCCTGGACCGCGTGCCGTTCGTGCAGAAGGGCCGGCGCCGGCTGAAGGCGCCGCGCGTGCCGCTCGACGCGTTTCCGCGCATCGAGGTCAAGGGCCTCCTCTCCACTCAGGCCGGGTTCGGGCGCATCCTCGACGAGATCGCCCGCGCCGGCGGGCCGCTGGCGGAGCGCATCGTCACCACCTCGCCGGACGTGACGGTCTCCACCAACCTCGGCGGCTGGGTGAACCGGCGCGGCCTGTTCTCGCTGCAGAGCCACGAGGACGTGTTCAAGCTGCGGGGGCTGATGTCGCCGCAGAAGTGGGAGATGAGCCCGAAGGGCCAGCACATCGAGCTCGGCATCGCCGAGATGAACCTGTTCCTGCTGCTGGCGGCGGCCGGGCTGTCGCATTCGCTGTTCGGCGCGCGGCTGCTGCCGGTGGGGACGCTCTACGACCCGTTCATCTGCCGCGGCCTCGATGCGCTGAACTACGCCTGCTACCAGGACGCGCGCTTCCTCGTGGCCGGCACGCCCGCCGGGCTTGCGCTGGCGCCGGAAGGCGGCGCGCACCAGTCGATTGGCACGCCGCTGGTCGGCATCGCCCAGGACGGCCTCGCCGCCTTCGAGCCGGCCTACGTGGACGAGCTGGCGGCGATCATGGCGTGGGCCTTCGACTACATGCAGCGCGAGGCGCCGGAGGAGGCCGAGCGGCGCTGGCACCGCGACGAGAAGGGCGGCTCGGTCTACCTGCGGCTTACCACGCGGCCGCTGGAGCAGCCGGCGCGGGCCATGACGCCGGCGCTGCGCGAGGCGGTCATCCAGGGCGGCTACTGGCTGCGCCGGCCCGATCCGGCTGCCGATCTCGGCATCGTCTACACCGGCGCGGTGGCGCCCGAGGCGATCCAGGCGGCGGGGCTGCTCGGGGAGGACAGGCGCGGCGTCGGCGTGCTGGCGGTCACGTCGGCGGACCGCCTGTCGGCGGGCTGGCACGCCGCGCAGCGGGCGCGTGAGGGAGCGGGGGTCAGACCCCTCGCACAGACGGGGTCAGACCCCTCGCCTCCGACCTCAGAATGGTCATCGAACCCTCTGCGCGAGGAGTCTGACCCCGGCAAACGCGAGGGGTCTGACCCCCGTCGTTCCCACGTCGAGGCGCTGCTCGCGGAACTGCCGCGCGATGCCGCGCTGGTGACCGTCGCCGATGCCCACCCGGAGGCGCTGTCCTGGCTCGGCGCCGTGTGCGGCCACCGCGTGCGCGCGCTCGGCGTGGAGCACTTCGGCCAGTCGGGCTCCATCCCCGAGCTCTACGGCCACTACGGCCTCGACGCCAACGCCATCCTGGCCGCGGCGGAGGGCATCGGCGGCCGTCCCGTGCGCTATCGGTTCGGGTGGTGAGCGGGGTCAGACCCCTCGCCTCCGCCCGTGGAGTGGAAATACTGCGGTCTCGGCGAGGGGTCTGACCCCATACCCGTGCGCTATCGGTTCGGGTGACGGCGACGGTTGCCGCCGGTTTGCCGCGTTGATGTTGTAGCTCGGCCACTGTTTGGACAAATGCGTGATCGACTCTAACCGCTTGGGGGGATAGCCGATTTCGTCTTGTCCTAGGCAACGCGGCGTGCGGAGCATCGGCGTCGACGGAACGCAGCTGCCGCCATCGCGTTGTCTGGCTTCGATCTGATAAGGTGCCGCGCGTTTTCCTTGGTAAGCTGACAGGAGCGTTCACATGCCGATCAATGTGGCAGACCTTCCGTGGCAAGCGATTGGGCTCCTGACCGGGCTCGCCTTCGTGTCGTCCCTGATCGGACATTCGCTCACGCGCAACGCCTTCGTCGGGGCCATCATCACCGCCATCATCTTCCTGGCCGTCTACATCGGATGGGACTACTACCCGCACGGGTTGCTGGGCGGCGTCCGCTTCCCCAACCAATACGTGCGCTGAGCCAGGTTCCGT
Source organism: Hyphomicrobiaceae bacterium (assembly GCA_036555805.1). Lineage (GTDB taxonomy): Bacteria > Pseudomonadota > Alphaproteobacteria > Rhizobiales > Hyphomicrobiaceae > AWTP1-13. The sequence continues at coordinate 2,871 of DATBKR010000154.1, forward strand.
CTTCCGCCCGTCGTCCGCATTGGCTCACGGGGTGACGGGCGGAGAGACTCGCCGCGATCTACTCGGCCGGGCTGTGGCAGACAGCCAGGGCGAGGCGCGCCCGGTCGCAAGCGCCTGCAGGTCGCCGACGGTGCGCGGCGGACTGCAGGCCGTGACGACGAAGATGGCGCATCTTCAGCCATCGTGTCCCCAGACGCAGTTGGCAGGGACGCCGATGCTAATCCTGTGTCGGGAGGGGTTGGCGACGAGGCGGCGGCGCACCGGGAACAGCGCCAGTCCGTAGCGCTCCGACAGGTAGCCCCAGATGCCCTTGGGCGCGAACAGCATGACGGCGATGGCGAAGGCGCCGAGGAGGATCAGATACCACGTGCCCCAGTGCGCGAGGTTGGTCTGGAGGAGATAGAACACCAGCACACCCACGACCGGCCCCTCGATGGTGCCGATGCCGCCGATCACCACGATGAAGATGACGTTGGCGGTCCAGTCCGCCACCGAAAACGCCGCATCGGGCGAAATGCGCGCCTTGTGCAGGTAGATAAGTGCGCCCACGAGGCCGGTGCCGGCGGCGGCGGCAATGTAGACCTTGAGCTTGGTCCTGAAGATGTCGACGCCCACGCTTTCCGCCGCCCGCTCCGAATCGCGGATGGCCGCGAGCGCCAGGCCGTAGCGCGAGCGCAGGATGCGGTAGACGAGGAGGATGGTGCCGGCCGCCAGAGCGAGCGCCGTCCAGTAGGTGATGACGTCGCGCGCGCCCGAGGTGGAGAGGCCGAGCCAGGCCTTCACCCAGCCGATGCCGGCCACCTCGTTGGTGATCGAGGGGGGCAGCGAGGTGCCGGTGCCGCCGCCGAGCGCCTTGAACTGGGCGAACACCAGGCGGAACGCCTCGGCCACCACCCAGGTGCCGATGGCGAAATAGGCCCCGCGCAGGCGGAACACCACGAGCGCGGTCGGCACCGCCAGGGCGGCGGCGATCGCGCCGGCGGCGAGGGTGGCGGCCAGCGGGTCGAGCCCCTGGTGCAGCGTGAGGGCGAACAGCAGGTAGCCGCCGAGGCCGACGAAGGCCTGCTGTCCCACCGAGACGAGCCCGGCATAGCCGGCGAGCAGGTTCCAGTACTGGGCCAGCGCCAGCATGGTGAGCACGAAGATCAGCTCGTTGATGAGGCTGCGGCTGCCGACGGCAGGCAGGGCGACGAGCACGACCATCAGCACGATGCCGGCGGCGGCGAAAGCGCGCGAACGCGGCGTCGCCACCTCGATGCGGTAGCGGCCCTCCGGGGCCTGCTGCTGGGCCTCCAGCCACCGCTCGACGCGCTGGGCGGCGGGGCCGAGCGGGCCCGTGCGCAGTGCCGTGCGCAGGGCGGGGCCCAGGGCGGCCCGCACCGGCGCCGCCATGCGGCCCACGTGCGCGCCGGCGTTGCGTACGAGGCTGGCCGCCTGTTTGCCGGCGAGCCGGACCGCGTTCAACGTCTTGCGTGCCGGCCCGGCCGCCCGGCGCGAGGCGCCGCTCGATGCGAGCCGCTGCCACCGCCGCGAGCATCGTGCCAGCAGGTCCATGGGCCCTCACTCGCTGCCGCGGGGGAACAGGCCGCGCGGGCGCAGCACCAGCACGGCGAGGAACGCCAGGTGGCCGGCCAGGATCTGCCATTCCGGGTTGATGACGGCGCCCGCGGTCTGGGCGACGCCGATGATGACGCCGCCGGCCAGCGTGCCCCAGAAGCTGCCGAGGCCGCCGATGATCACGGCCTCGAAGGCATAGATGAGGCGGGCGGGCCCGATCGTGGGGTCGAAGGTGGCGCGCATGCCGAGGTAGAGCGCAGAGACGGCGATCACCACCATCGCCACGGCCATGGCCATGGAGAAGATGTGCCGGTTGTCGATGCCCATCAGCTGGGCGATCTCGGGGTCGTCGGAGGTGGCGCGGAAGGCGCGCCCCAACTCGGTGCGGTAGAACAGCAGATTGAGCGCGAGGATGACGCCGACGGCGGAGGCCAGCGTGATCAGCTGGATCACCCCCACCGCCAGGCCCGGCGCCAAGTCTACCGAGGCCACCTCGATGGCACCGGCGATCAGGCGCCGGCTGTCGGCCGAGAAGCCCTGCAGGAGCCCGTTCTGGATGATGATGGAGAGACCGAAGGTGACGAGCAGCGGCGGGAGGATGTCGCGCCCCAGCGTGCGGTTGAGCAGCGTGTGCTGCAGCGCGTAGCCGAACGCGGCCAGAGCCGGCATGGCGATCAGCGTGGCCAGGAACGGGCCGAGCCCCAGGACGCGCATCAGCCCCAGCACGACGAAGGCGGCGAGCACGATCAGGTCGCCGTGGGCCAGGTTGACGAGGCGCATGACGCCAAAGATCAGCGACAGGCCGGCGGCGAACAGGGCGTAGAGGCCGCCCAGCATCACGCCCTGTACCAGGGTATTGAGGAGCCCGATCATGTGCCGAAGTATGCCGCGTGGATGGTCTCGGCGCTGAGCTCGGACGGCCGGCCGGTCAGCGCCACCCGGCCTTCCTGGAAGCAGTATACGCGGTCGGCCACGGCGAGCGCCTGCACGATGTCCTGCTCCACCAGGATCACGCTGGTCCCGTTGGCCTTGATCCTGGGCAGGGCCGCGTAGATGTCGCGCACGACGATAGGCGCGAGGCCGAGGCTGATCTCGTCGCACAACAGGACGCGTGGGTTGGCCATCAGTGCGCGCCCGATCGCCGCCATCTGCTGCTCGCCGCCGGACAGGGTCTGCGACGGGCCCTCGCGCCGGCGGGCCAGCGACGGGAACAGGTCGTAGAGGCGGTCGAGCGACCAGTAGCCGGCCTCGCGCCGCCCGTAGGCGCCGATCAAAAGGTTCTCCTCCACGCTGAGCGAGGGGAACAGCCGGCGACCCTCCGGGACCAGCGAGATCCCCCGGCGCACGATCTGCGCTGCCGGCAGCCCGCCGATGGGCATGCCGTCGAGCAGCACCCGCTCGGCAGGTGCGCCCAGGAGGCCCGCCACCGTCTTCAGGAAGGTCGACTTCCCCGCCCCGTTGGCCCCGATGATGGCGATCGTCTCACCCTCGGTCAGCTCCAGGTCGATGCCATAGAGCGCCTGGAAGTCCCCATAGAACGCGGTGAGCCGATGCACTTCCAGCACGGCCATGGATCATCCCGCTCCCGGAAGAGCAATGCGCCGTTGAGGAGCGCGGCAAGTAACACCGGCGGGCGGCTGTGGGGCTCCAACGCGGCCCACCCGGCCCCTTCTCCCCTTGGGGAGAAGGTGGCCCGAAGGGCCGGATGAGGGGGCCTTCGACGCGCTCCGCGGAAAGTAGCCCCTCACCAGTTCGGCCAGATGACTTACGGCCGGGCCCCCGAGGTCTCGTGTGCGACCCGCGCAGCGCACGCGGCCGTAAGTCATGACCTCACGTCCTCTCCCCCAAGGGGAGAGGGGCTGGAGCGTGTTGTTGGATATCCCCTCAACAATAGCGCTGCTCATCCTCGGATGCCCCCCGAGCCGTCGCACGAAGGCTGGGCGCGCGACCCCTTACGTGAAGCGGCGACCGCCCAGATGTGGTCGCAGACGCGATCCGTATTCTGTAGAACGTCGAAGTTCCAGAACCTCAAAACGACATAGCCGAGGCTTTCGAGATAAGCTGTACGCTGCTGGTCTGCTGCTGTCTGATCGGCGTGCTGCGAGCCGTCCACTTCGACGATGAGCATCGCTTCATCGCAGAGGAAGTCTGCAATGTAGCGCCCGCGCGGCACCTGGCGGCGAAACTTGAGATTCTCCAGCCGGCGGTTGCGCAGGCGCGACCACAGCCTCACCTCGGCGGTCGTCTGGCGCCGCCGCATACCCCGCGCGAGCGATGTCATACGTGTCGCAGTCATGCGGCGATGCCGGTGTAGATTTCGCGGACCTCGGGGGAGGCCATGACTGCGGCGGGGTTGCCCTCGGCGATCTTGCGGCCGAAGTTGAGCACCACCAGGCGGTCCACGACGGCGAGCAGCGCGTGCACGACGTGCTCGATCCAGACGATGGTGGTTCCGCGGGCACGGATGCCCCTGACGGTGTCGATCAGCTGCCGGCACTCGCCCTCGGTGAGCCCGCCGGCGATCTCGTCGAGCAGGAGCAGCTGCGGGCCGGTGGCGAGCGCGCGCGCCATCTCGAGGCGTTTGCGCTCGAGCAGCGTGAGGGCGCCGGCCGGCGTGTCGGCGCGTGCGATGAGGCCGGTGTCCTCCAGGATGGCGGCACAGAAGTCCACGCTGTCGCGCACATTGTTCCGTGGCGCGCTGCGGCCGTGCACGGCCGCCACCAGCAGGTTCTCGAAGACGCTCAGCTTCTCGAACGGGTGCGGGATCTGATAGGCCCGGCCGATGCCGGTGACGCAGCGCTCGTGCGCGGCCTGCCGCGTGATGTCCCGGCCGTCGAGCCGGATGGTGCCGGCGTCGGCATCGAGGTTGCCGGCGATCAGGTTGAAGAGCGTGGTCTTGCCGGCGCCGTTGGGACCGATGATGCCCACTGCCTCGCCGTGCGCGATCGTCAGGTCGATGCCGTCGGCGCCCTTCACCGAACCGAACGATCTGGAGAGGCCTTTGACTTCGAGGAGCATTGTTCTGAGAGGGGGAGTGGGGAGATCGGGAATGGGGAGTGGGGAAAGGAGATCGTGGCTGCCATTTCCCCTCTCGATCTCCCCACTCCCCATTCCCCCGCTAGCCGATCGCTTCCATCTTGCCGCCGGCCGGGATGCTGGGGGCGGTGCGGTTGTCGGTGATGACGATGTCGTACTTGCCGCCGTCCTTGAGGCGCCACTGGCCGCCCACCAGCGCGGTCTTGGTGACGTTCCTGGCCGCGAACGGCGGCACGCCGTTGCCGTTCCACTCGATGTGGCCCACCACGGTGTCGAGCTTGGTGGCGCGGATCGCCTCGGCGGTGGCCTTGGCGTTGCCGATCTCCTTGGTGCGCTTCAGCACGTCGAGACCGACCTCGTAGAGCGAGTGGGCGAAGCCGATGGGCTGCGACCACTGCCGCTTGGTGGCGCCCTCGTAGGCGTCGGCCAGCTGCTTGGCGGTCATGCCGTTGATGGACGACTTGAAGGGATGGCTCGGCGTCCACCACACCTCGGAGGAGAGGTTGTGGCCGTCCTTGCCAAGCGCCTCCACCGACGACGGGAACAGGATGGCCTTGCCGACCGAGGCCGCCTTGGGCTTGAAGCCCTGCTGCAGCGCCTGCTTCCAGAACGTCGTGAAGTCGGGCGGCAGCACCACGCCCGTGACGATCTGGGCGTTGGCGTTCTTGAAGGCGGTGATCTGTGCGGTGAAGTTGTCGGTAAGGTTCTGATAGCGGCCGGGATCGTGGAGCTTGTAGCCCTGCTTGGCGAGCGCCGGCGGGAAGCCCAGCTCCTTGTCGCCCCAGGCGTTGCCGTCGCCGTCGTTGGGGAACAGCGCGCCCACCACCTTGTTGGTGTCGAGCTGGCTCCACATGTTGGTGAAGACGGCGATCACGTCTTCCAGCCCCCAGAAGTAGTGATAGACGTAGTTGAACGGCTTGGGCTGGGCGGGATTGCCCTGCTGGCCGAAGAACCAGGGCTGCCAGGGCGCCAGCGACGAGATGGTGGCCACCTCCTCGATCTCGGCCTGGGTGCAGACCGGGTTGGTGGTCTCCGGCGTGTTGCCGACCAGCATGAGGTCGATCTTGTCGCGGACGATCAGCTCCTTGGCCACCTCGGCGGCGCGGTTCGGGTTCGACTGGCTGTCGCGCAGCAGCACCTCGATCGGCCGCGTGGCGTTGCCCGCCTTGAGCCCGCCCTTGGTCCCTTCTCGGAACTGCCGCAGCATGAACTCGTCGGCCGCCGCGAACGGGGCGAGCGGCCCGGTGGCCGGGCTCACGTAGCCGATCTTGATGGGCCGCGCCTGGGCGTGGACCGCCGGCGCGAACACCGGCCCTGCCGCAAGGGCCGCGCCGGTGGCGGCCGAGGCCTTCATGAAGGAGCGACGCGTAAGGGCGCGATGCCGTAATTTGCCGGGCATACCTTCCTCCCTGGTGCTGGCAAACCAAGTGACTGGAGCGCACATCGCGCCCCTGTTCCACGGTGGTGGCTTCCTCCCCCGCAGCTTCGCCGGCGGTTGTTATGGGGGCGACCGCTCGAAGCTGGAGTTTCTGAACCGCGACCCGACAATGTTCGGGCGCCCAACTATTGTCGTCCGGCCGGCGTCCGAGCGTCAACGAGAGTCTTGGGGCAGGCAGCCCGAAGCGGCGGGCGTCCTTCGGCCGGCGTTCTTCCGCTGTGCGCATCATGAGACATGCGATAGGCTCGCTTCGAAACAAACACCGGTGGCGCCGGACCGAATTTGCCCGACCGGGTCTGGTTCGCCTGGACTTCGGTACGGCGCAGCCGGACGGTCATCGGGATCGGCGCCCGACGTCGGCGCTCGGGCCAGGTCGAGAACCACGGAGAGGCCGCCCATGACCATCATGTACCACGACGGAAACCGGGGCCTGCAGGACGAGTTCGACAGCCGCCGCATCGCCGACCGGTTGGAGCAGAAGCTGACGCGCACCGCCTTCACCGCCGACGACAAGGCCTTCATCGAGAGCGCCGCCTATTTCTTCATCGCCACCGCCGACGCCGAGGGCCGGCCGGACTGCTCGTTCAAGGGTGGCGCTCCAGGCTTCGTGCGCGTCAGCGGGCCGAGCGAACTGGCGTTCCCCGACTACGACGGCAACGGCATGTTCAAGAGCCTGGGCAACCTGGCGGTGAACCCCAACGTCGGGCTTCTCTTCATCGCCCTGCACGGCAAGCCGGCACGCCTGCGCGTCAACGGCACGGCGCGGGTGAGCCGGAACGATCCGCTCATCGCGGCGACGGTCGGAGCACAACTGATCGTGCGCGTGATGGCGCGTGCGATCTTCCCGAATTGCCCGCGCTACATCCCGAGAATGGAACTGGCCGAGCCCTCCATCTACGTTCCGCAACCGGGGTGCGACCCGCCCGAGCCGGCATGGAAGAGCTTCGACGCCTTCAAGGATGTCGTCCACCCGCGCCAACCCACGTTCAAGGGGTAGAGATGTCATCCCGGAATTGCGCGAAGCGCAATATCCGGGACCCAGCAGGGTCGAGAGGACGGAGCGCAGAGCTTGCGGCCCTGGGTACCGGGTCGCGCCCTGACGGGCGCGCCCGGTATGACAACCATGGTCAACCCGTACGGGCTACGGTCGATCCGTCCACCATGCATCGAGATCGAAGCCGCCCAGCGGGGCCACCGCGGGGTGCTTCAGGTGGCCCCAGTAGGCGACCCACGCCTTGGGCAGGTAGAAGAGCGGGATGCAGTAGTCGCCCGAGATCAGCACCCGGTCGAGCGCGCGCACGGCGGCCACGAAATCAGGCTCGGCTTCCACCTGCAGCAGGCCGGCGATCATGGCGTCGGCAGCAGGGTTCCTGGCGCCGGCCAGGTTCTGGCTCCCCTCGCTCTCGGCGGTCCGGCTGCTCCAGCGGTTGACCTGCTCGTTGCCCGGCGACAACGAGGCCGGCCAGGTCCACTGCAGCATGTCGAAGTCGAAGGTCGTGCGCCGCAGCTCGTACTGGGCGTTGTCGACCTGGCGGATGCGCATCTCGATGCCGAGCCGCGCCAGCGTGCGGGCGAAGCTGAGCATGAGGCGCTCTTCCCAGCGCGTCTGGGCCAGGAACTCCACCTTGAGCGGGGCGCCATCCTTCATCAGGCGGCCCTGGCTCTGGCTGTAGCCGGCCGCCTGCAGCAGTCGGAAGGCCGCCTGCAGATTGGCGCGGTTGTCGCCGCTGCCGTCGGTCACCGGCAGCCTGTAGGTGCCGTCGAGCACCTCCGGCTTCACGAGGTCCCGGAAGGGCACGAGCAGGGGGAGTTCGAACCCGTCGGCCGGCCGGCCGTGCGCGGACAGGTAGGAGCGCTCGAAATAGCTCTGCGTGCGCTTGTAGAGCCCGTTGAACAGGTTGCGGTTGATCCATTCCGCATCGAACATGAGGATGAAGGCGCGCCGCACCCGCTGATCCTGGAACACAGGCCGGCGCGTATTGAAGACGAGCCCCGTCATCCCCGCCGGCACTGCGACGTCGAACTCCTTCTTGACCACGCGTCCGTCGGCGACGGCGGCGAAGCGGTAGCCTTCGATCCAGCGCACCGGATCGTCCTCGGTCCTGAGGTCGATCGCGCCCGCCTTGAAGGCCTCGAACAGCGAGGTGTCGTCGCGGTAATACTCGATGCGGATCTCGTCGAAGTTGAAACGGCCGCGGTTGACGGGCAGGTCCCGCGCCCACCAGTCGGGGTTGCGGCGGTAGGTGATGGAGCGGCCGGCATCGACGTGGTCCACGCGGTAGGGCCCGCTGCCGACGGGCGGCTCCAGCGTGGGCTCGCCATCGAAGGCGTGGCGCGGCAGGATCGGCATCAGGCCCATGATGAGCGGCATCTCGCGGTCACCCGCCGCGTCGAAGGTGAAGCGCACGCTGTGCTCGCCCACCTTCTCCGCCTTGGCCACCTTGTGGTAGTGCTCGCGGTGATAGGGGTAGCCCTTGTCCTTCAGGAAGGCGTGGCTGAACAGCACATCCTCGGGCGTGATGGGCTGGCCATCGGCGAAGCGCGCCTCCGGGCGCAGGTGGAAGGTGACGGAGCCGCGGTCGGGCGGGACCTCCAGGCTCTCCGCAATCAGCCCGTAGAGTGTGAACGGCTCGTCGCCGCTGCGCGTCAGCAGGCTCTCGTACACGTAGTTGCGCAGGCCGGAGGCCGCCCGCCCCTTGACCACGAACGGGTTGAGGCTGTCGAACGTGCCCTGCTGCCCGAGCACCAGCCGGCCGCCGCGCGGCGCCTCGGGGTTGACGTAAGGGAAATGGGTGAAGCCGGGCGGATGCCTGGGCACGCCGTGCATGGCAATGGCGTGCACGGGTTGGGCGGAGGCGCCCTGGGCAAGGCCGAGCGCGAGGGCGAGCGCACAAAGGACGGCAACCAGCGTGCGCGGGGTCAAACCCCTCGACTCCCGGCTCGAGGAAGGACGACCAGGGTCTGCGAGGGGTCTGACCCCGACCCCTGTCACGGAGCTCCTGTGGAGGAGCGCCGCCCCCCTTCGATCACCGCGTTGCCTGCTGGCCACTTGCCTGTCAGCTCGGTTGCGCCGGGCTCTCCGTCGTCCGCAACTCGTCATGGGATTGCCGCAATCGGCCCCTTATTGCCTGCCACGCGCAGCCGGCACAAAGAACAAGATTGGGACACATCGGCCTCCGTGGGCACGGGACCGGTTTTGCAGGGAAAGGTCAACAGCAACATGGCTCATTCGTTTCTGCACAGCGGCGTTGGCGCACGAGTTGCGCGCGCTGGCGCTCTGGCGGTCACAGTCGCCCTGGGGGGGGCGCTCCTTTTCGATGCCGCCTCCCCGGCGCCCGCCTCCGCCCAGGCCAGGAAGGCTGACCCGAAGGCCGCTGCGGCGCCGGCAAAGGCACCGGAGGACTCCTGGGTGAAGCTGTGCGACAAGCGCCAGGTGAAGAACAAGGACAAGGACGGCAAGGAGGTCACGCACAACGTCAACGAGTGCATCACGCTGACCGAGCGCATTCATCCTGACAACGGCATTGTCCTGCTGCAGGCAAAGCTGCACCAGATCAAGGTTGACGCCGAAGAGAAGCAGGCCTTCGAGGTGACGGTGCCTCTCGGGGCGGTGCTGCCCTACGGCGCCGCGATCACACTGCTGCCGAACGACATCTGGCAGAAGGTGGAGAAGAACGAGAAGCTCGACAAGGCCGATGAGGAGAAGCTG
>DATBKR010000155.1:0-8118 GCA_036555805.1 Hyphomicrobiaceae bacterium
GGTGTGTTGCCAGGCTCGCCGGTAGCAACGGCCCTGCTGCGTTGCAACAACGGCAGGATAATGCCCGTTTCGGCGCTGGCAATGCGGGAATCACCGCTTTCCCTTGACGATGGTGACGCGAGCTTCGGCGCCGGGGCCGTCGTGGGGATCGTCGGGCTCGTTCGGTTCCGGCTCCGCGGGTGGCGGGTGCACGTCGGAGTCGCTAGCGCGCGCCGGTCGCACCCGCTCGCGGACGACGAACGTCACGCTCGCTTCCTCGAGATCGACCGGAGGGATGCCGAACCCGGCCGGCGGGGCGTCGGACGCGCCATCCCTCAGCGGGGAAAGAGGTGCGGCGTCGCCCTGCGCAGGCGGCGCGGGCCGACCCGCCTCGGCCGGCGGCGGTTTGGCCTCGCCCGCCGCCTCGCTGCGGGTCTGCGCCAGGATATGGCGAAGCTCGACCCTGCGCAGGGCGGGTGGGGACCGGCGCAACTCCTCGATCGCGAGGTTCAGCCGTTCCCAGCACCGGTACACCGCGTTGCCCGCCGACTCCTTGCCGTGCGCGTCGGCACCGTCGCCGACCTTCAGCACGCCCTCCAGCTCGGCGCGGGCCCGCTCCAGTGCGGCGATCCAACTCTCGGTCTTGGTGTCCTGCAACGGGGCCTCGGTCTTCGGTCTGTCACAGTCGTGTGTCAGCGCCACGCTCGTTGAGGCGCGAGCCGGGGCGTGGCAGGCGACGCAATGCAAAGATACCAGCTTTCGCCGGCTCTCGCGCGGACACGCCGGCCCGAAAAAGCGCTTATGAACCGCGGCGGGATGCCGTGCTAGTGTCCCTTCGGGCGTACGGAAATCTCTGGCGCGCGGGCGCGACCGCCTGAGCGCGAGGCACTCATGATCTTCAAACAAGTCAGGACCATCATCGCCGCGCTGCGGGCCGTCTACGCCGACAGCGGCTTCGCCATGGCCGGTGCCGTCGCCTACTCGTTCGTACTGTCGCTGTTCCCGTTCTGCATCTTCCTGGGCGCCCTGGCGGGCGTGTTCGGCGGCGAGGAGCGGGCCAAGGAAGGCGTCAAGCAGCTGTTCGAGATCGTGCCGGCTCCGGTCGCGCAGGCCTTGGCGCCCGAGGTGATGGAGGTCATGGGCCGCACCCGCTTCGACCTGCTGACCTACGGCGCCTTCATCTCCCTGTTCTTCGCCACCAGCGCCATCGAGAGCCTCAGGGCCGCGCTCAACGTCGCCTACCGCCAGAAGGAGACGCGCCACTATCCCGTGTGCCTGCTGCAGAGCGCGGCGTTCGTCATCCTCAGCGCGGCGGGCGTCCTTGTGCTGACCTGGGGCGTCGTGGTGGGCCCGGAGGTGGTGGCGCGCATCAAGCCCGCCTGGCTGCTCTGGCTCTCCGACCACGGCTGGCTGTCGCTGGTCGCGCGCTTCGTCATCGTTGCCGCCGTCATCGGCGTCCAGCTCCTGGCCTACCATCTGTGGCTGGCGGCGGGGCATCGGCGGCTGGCTGACGTGTGGCCGGGCGTGCTGCTCAGCATCGTGCTGTGGCTGCTGGCCGCGCGGCTGTTCGGCTCGTGGCTCGCCTTCAGCAACTACTCGCGGTTCTACGCGGGGCTCGCCTCGGTCATGGCCGCCCTCGTGTTTTTCCAGATTTCCGCGGTCGTCATCCTCTTGGGTGCGGAGCTCAATCGCGGACTGATCGAGATAAGGAACGGCGGGTCGGCGGCCCGGACGCACGCCAGATCCGCCAAATGAGGTCCTGTCTTCACGCCCTTGGTCGGTAGACCGAGAGTCGCGATCCGGGGTCAACGTGCCGCTCGCGTCTCTGGGTCACGGATGTTCTGCTTGGAAGCATTCCGGGACGACAGTGAGGATGCCGCCATCCCGATCCGCGCTTCAACCCGTTGAAGTTCCTCGTGCTTCAGCGGGCTGAAGACATGACACCGCAGGTCCGCGCGCTTGAGCGGTCGTGGCAATAGTGGCATATCCATCAATCGGGCTTGCGCGCCAAATTGCACCAGAAGCGATAGACGGTGCGCGGGCATCACCCCCTTCGCTCCAGATTGGAACAGTGCACCCCGCAAGTAGGAGGAGAAGCGAGATGGCCTACAGTAACCTGGAGGAAAAACTTCAGGCGGTCGGCAACCCGGTCGCCATGATGCGCAACTCGCAGATCGGCGCCTACGTCTATCCGGTGGTCGCCCCGGAGTTCACCAACTGGCGCGACGAGCAGGCGGCGTGGGCCAGCACCTGCGTGCTGTTCGACCAGTCTCACCACATGGTCAACCTGTTCGTGCGCGGGCCGGACGCCATCAAGCTGCTCTCGCATCTGGCCACCAACTCGTTCAAGACGTTCGCCGTCGACCAGGCCAAGCAGTTCGCGCCCGTGACACCATACGGCCACGTGATCGGCGACGGCATCCTGTTCTATCTGGCCCCGAACGAGTTGGTGTACGTGGGCCGCAACCCCGCGGCCAACTGGATCGAGTTCCACGCCAAGACCGGCGGCTACAACGTCGAGACGCTCTACGACGACCGCTCCCCGTCGCGCCCGATGGGCAGGCCGGTGCTCCGCCAGGACTACCGCTACCAGATCCAGGGCCCGAACGCGGAAGCTGTGATCCGCAAGCTCAATGGCGGCACCTCGCCCGACATCAAGTTCTTCCGTATGGGCCATATCACCATCGCCGGCTGCAAGGTGCGCGCACTGCGCCACGGCATGGCCGGTGCGCCCGGCCTCGAGGTGTGGGGTCCCTACGCCGAAGGTGAGGAGATCAGGGCCGCGATCCTCGAAGCCGGCAAGGACGCGGGCATCGTGCAGGTCGGCGCGCGCGCCTACGCCACCAACACGCTGGAGTCGGGCTGGATCCCGTCGCCCGTGCCCGCCATCTACACCGGCGACAAGCTCAAGGCCTACCGCCAATGGCTGCCGGTGACCGGCTACGAGGCCAATGCCGGCCTCGGCGGGAGCTACGTCTCCGACAAGATCGAGGACTACTACACCACGCCGTGGGAGCTGGGCTACAACACCTTCACCAAGTACAACCACGACTTCATCGGCAAGGAAGCGCTGCAGGCCATGGAGGGCAAGGCGCACCGCAAGAAGGTGACCTTTGCGTGGAACGACGACGACGTGGTCAAGGTCCTGGCGTCGATGTTCGCGCCTCCGGGCGAGAACTGCAAGGTCATCGACCTGCCGCTGTCGAACTATGCCTCCAGCTCGTTCGACAAGGTCATGAGCGGCGGCAAGGTGGTCGGCGCCTCGATGTTCTCGGGCTACAGCTGGAACGAGCGCAAGATGCTGTCCCTGGGCTTCGTCGAGGAGCAGCACGCCAAGCCGGGCACGGAGCTTACGCTGGTGTGGGGCGAGGAGAACGGCGGCACGAGGAAGACGACGGTCGAGCGCCACAAGCAGACCGAGATCCGCGTGGCGGTGGGCCCGACGCCCTACGCCAAGCAGGCGCGCGAGACCTACCACGAGGGCTGGCGCACGGCCAAGGCGACCTAGCTGCTCGGCCTGCTGCTTTGGTCCGCGGTCCGGGATTCGCCTCCGCATCGGGGTGAGCCCGGACCGTTCCTTCTCAGCGCTTCGACACCCGCGACGCGCTCGAAGCCGGCGGCTGTCCTGGCCCGCGGTCACGCAAATTTGGCCAGTCGGCCGGCTTGGCCGCCGCTTGAGGATCGGGCATAATTCGGGGTTCTCGCGCCGGAGGGGGTGTGTTTCGGTCAGCGTGCGAAAAGCCAGCTCGGCAGAGGGGCGCCCGATGCGGTATCTCTCTTGGGTCTTTGCTGCGGCTTGCTGGACACTCGCGCTCGCGGGACCGGCGGATGCGCGGCGCGTTGCACTGGTCATCGGCAACGGCAACTACAAGGTTGCGCCGCTCGACAACCCGGTCAACGATGCGGTCGCGGTGGCCGAGGCAATCGAGCAGCAACTCAAGTTCGACAAGGTCATCCTGAAGCGCAATCTCGGCGCACAAGCCTTCCGCGACGCGTTGCGCGAAATGGCGCTCGAATCGCGCGGGGCCGAGCTCGGCGTCATCTATTTCTCCGGCCACGGCATCGAGATCGGCGGTCGCAACTTCCTGATCCCGGTCGACGCGCGCTTGGCCGCCACACGCGACGCCGACCTCGAGGCCATCGCGCTCGATACCGTGCTCGGCCAGCTCGACGGCGTGACCAATCTCAAGCTCGTTATCCTCGATGCCTGCCGCAACAACCCGTTCCCGTTTCCGAGCGGCACCCGCGGCGTGGGCACCGGGCTTGGGCGCATCGAGCCGGAGGGAAACACCCTGGTTGCGTACGCCGCCAAGGATGGAACGATGGCGGAGGACGGTACCGGGGGCCGGCACAGCCCGTTCACCGAGGCTCTCCTGAAGTACATGCCGGAGCCCGGCCTGGAGGTCCGGCAGCTGTTCGGCTACGTCCGTGACGAGGTGGCCGCGGCGACGGGCAATCGGCAGCAGCCCTACCTCTATGGCTCGCTCGGAGGGCAGGGGTTCTTTCTCAGTCCGCAGGCGTCAGCGCCCGCGACGTGGGCGCTGGCCTCGGTCCCGCGTGCGCGGCCGGGCGACGCCGAGCAGGCGTGGGCATCGGTCAAGGACACCGGCAGCGTCGCCCAGCTGGAGGTGATCGCGACCCGCTACCGTGGTACCGTCTATGGCGACTTGGCGCGGGCACGGATCGACGAGCTGAAAGGCAAGGAGTCAACGAAGCAGCTCGCCGCGGCCATCCCGCCGCCGGCGTCGACTCCCGCCCTACCCCTGGCGCGGCTGATCCAGCTCGAGCTGCAGCGGGTGGGCTGCGCACCAGGCGACATCGACGGCGTATGGGGCGACAAGGCCAAGGCCGCGCTGGCAAGGTTTGCGCGTCATGCCAAGCTGAGCATTCCGACCGGCGAGCCATCGCCGCCTGCTCTGGAGGCGATCAAGGGACAGCGCGGCCGCGTCTGTCCCCTGGAGTGCGGTGCAGGCACGGTCGAGAAGGAGGGCGCCTGCGTGGCCAGGGCGGCACCCGACCGTGGCATCGTCAAGGCTTCAAAGCCCTCCAGGCGCGCGCAACCGAGGGAGCGAGACAAGCCTGGCATGTGCTGGGCCATCGATCCCAGAGGCATGACCTCCACCATCGTTCCCTGCTCGGACTCGCGGGCGACGACGAGGGCCTATTGAGGCCGCGGCGACCCGTTTTGCGTCGGCTACGCGGACGTGCGCACGTCCCGTGCCTCACCCGAACCGCTTGCGGCTTTCCTCGATGGCGTCTTCCAGGGTCCGCAGGCCCGTGGTCGGCGCGCTGACCAGCACGGCCATGTTGCCGGGACGGTGCTCATTCTTCCACATGCGGGTGTGGGCCTTGGGGATCTGCTCCCACGGAAACACCTCCGACATCGCCGGATCGATGCGTCGCTCGATCACCAGCTTGTTGGCCTGCGCCGCCTGCAGGAGGTTGGCGAAGTGGGAGCCCTGCACGCGCTTCTGGTGCATCCAGAGATATCGGGCGTCCATGGTGAGGTTGTAGCCGGTGGTGCCGGCGCAGATCACCACCATGCCGCCGCGCTTTACGACGAACACGGACACCGGGAATGTGGCCGCGCCCGGGTGCTCGAACGCGAAGTCGACGTTGTTGCCCTTGCCGGTGACCTCCCAGATGGCGGCGCCGAATTTGCGCACCTCCTTGAACCAGCCGTCGTACTCGGGCGTGCCGACAGGGGGAAGCTCGCCCCAGCAGTTGAATTTCTTGCGGTTGATGACGCCCCGCGCGCCCAGCTGCATGACGAAGTCGCGCTTGTCGTCCTCTGACACCACGCCGACGGCGTTGGCGCCGGTGGTGGCGATGAGTTGCACCGCCATGGAGCCCAGCCCGCCCGAGGCGCCCCACACCAGCACGTTGTGGCCGGGCCTTATGACGTGGGGCCGGTGTCCGAACAGCATACGGTAGGCGGTGGCCAGCACCAGCATGTAGGAGGCGCTCTCCTCCCAGGTCAGATGCCTGGGCCGCGCCAGCAGCTGGCGATCCTGCACGCGGCAGAACTGGGCGAAGGAGCCGTCTGGCGTCTCGTAACCCCAGATGCGCTGCGATGGCGAGAACATCGGGTCGCCGCCGTTGCACTCCTCGTCGTCGCCGTCGTCCTGGTTGCAGTGGATGACGACCTCGTCGCCCACCTTCCAGCGCTTCACCTTGGAGCCCACGGCGTAGACGATGCCCGAGGCATCGGAGCCGGCGACGTGGTAGGGGTGCTTGTGCACGTCGAGGGTGGAGACAGGCTTGCCCAGCGCCGCCCACACGCCGTTGTAGTTGATACCCGCGGCCATCACGAGGACGAGCACGTCGTGACTGTCGAGCTCCCAGGTGGGCACCACCTCCACCTGCATGGCCTCGTCGGGCGGACCGTGTCGCTCCTTGCGGATGGTCCACGCGTACATCTTGGGCGGCACGTGGCCAAGCGGCGGGATCTCGCCGACCGCGTAAAGGTCCTTCCGCTCCGTCCTCGCCACGATTGCGGGGGCAGCGCCCGCTGCCGCTGCAGCCTTGAGGGGAACTACAGTCCCAACCGGCTCTGCCCTGACTTGCGGCATGTCTGTCTTCCCGCCATGGTTGTCTGGTCCATCCAGCGGGCATAGCGTCCGATAGATTTCGGCGCTGCACAAGAGGATTTTTGCAGTGCGGGTAAAGGGCGCTGTTCAGAGGCCGCCTTGCTCGGTCCCGCACCCGGCGCGGTGCCGACGCCGCTGCGATGAAACGCCTGCCCGATGGCATCGAGCCCGCGCCAGGCCTCCTTCCGGGAACGTGCTCGCTGGGGAGGTCGGCCGGCAGGCGCTGCGGCCAGCTACCGAGGGGGCCGCGCTCTGCCGGCGGCCTCGAGCCCGGGGGATGGTGGGCGCGACAGGGATCGAACCTGTGACCCCTACCATGTCAAGGTAGTGCTCTACCGCTGAGCTACGCGCCCGTGGCCGCGGCATTGCGCGGAAGGCTGTGGCTATATCGGCAATCCAGGGCAGTGACAAGGTTTTCAGGTTACGGGTTTCAGGTTACAACGGGTCGGGCTTCAGGGCGCCCAAGCCGAGCGGCGGGCCTTGAGGCCGACCCTGGAAACCTTCGACTTGGCCCCTCACGCCGGCGCCCCCAGCAAGCGGTCGATCTCGCGCACCAAGTCCTTGAGGTGGAATGGTTTGGAGAGGACCTGAGCATCCTTGACGGCCTTGGTGCTGGTGTTGAGCGTGACGGCCGCGAAGCCGGTGATGAACATGATCTTGAGCTCGGGATCGAGGTCGGCGGCGCGGCGGGCCAGCTCGATGCCGTCCATCTGCGGCATGACGATATCGGTCAGGAGCAACGTGAACGGCTCCTGCTGCAGGTGCTCGTGAGCCTCGCGGCCGTTGGCGAAACTCGTCACCTCGTAGCCCGCCTTGACGAGGGCGCGCTCGATGAAGGCGCGCATGGAGTCGTCATCCTCCGCCAGAAGGATGCGCCGCGCCGGCAAACGTGATGGCTTCGCGGTCATGGCCGGCCCGGCGCCGCCGGATGGGCTATTCGCGGACGGCCCTCGGGGGGCAGGCTCGGGCAGTCTGGGCGCGGGGGCCTTCTCATTGCGCTGGCTCGGTTCAGTGGCATGGCCGCTCGGCGAGCCCCGGTTGGCCCTGGTGCCGCTGCCGAGGGGCGACGCGCCGCGTTGCCAGGGAAATCTGGCGTCAATTTGGTGGGTGCGGCCCTGGGCCGCGCCGGCCCGCGGATTTTTTTTGCAGGCAGCGCCTCGCCCGATTTCTCGCTGCCGCGTCCACGGCCCCGGCACACCGCCCGCGCGCAACGCATGGACAGGGCGCGGGCGGCTTGGCAGATTATGAGCCCTTGCGCTTCGGCGGGCGTCGCGCGAGGGGGTCGCGCGCCCGCCTGAACCGGATGGCAGGAATCGCCCAGGGACTCCACACCGCTCAGATGTCCGATATCGAACGCGCCTCCATCCTGGCCGAGCTTACCCCGCCGTACACGCTCGCCAGGCCGCCCCAGCAGCTGGCCCCTGTGGTGCTGTGCTCGCCCCACTCGGGCCGGGTCTACCCCAAGGCATTCCTGGCCGCCTCCAGGCTCGACCCGCTGACGCTGCGCAAGTCGGAGGACTGCTACGTGGACGAGCTGTTCCAGCCTGTG
>DATBKR010000156.1:0-23868 GCA_036555805.1 Hyphomicrobiaceae bacterium
CTGGAGGCGCGCCGCCTCAACGAGCGCCTGCCGCAGCTGCAGGAGATCTACGCGCTCCTCGCCAGGCTCAGGCGCAAGGATGCCGAGACGCCCGTGTTCGGCCCGCGCACGCTGCTCGACGCCATCTACGAATCGGGCCGCAAGGGTATCTCCATCCAGCGCTACAAAGGGCTGGGCGAGATGAACCCCGAGCAGCTGTGGGAGACCACGCTCAACCGCGACGTGCGCACGCTGCTGCAGGTGAAGCTCGGCGACCTCGGCGAGGCCGACGAGATCTTCTCCCGCCTGATGGGCGACATCGTCGAGCCCCGCCGCGAGTTCATCCAGGCCAACGCGCTGGCAGCGGATGTGGACGCGTAGCTGAGGTGTCAGACCCTGCGGGTCTGACACCATGGTTCCAGCGTCGGGGCGGATTGCGATTATGCCAAGGCCTAATCCACCCTTCTACGGGGAGATTGAGCCGGCCTCGACCAAGCGAGCACCATCTCCTCTTCTTTCTTCGTCGGTAATACTTCTTCTTGTGCAGTAGCTGATAAAAGAGCGTCCCGTGGATGCCATTTACATCCGTCTTCTTGATCTCTCCTCGCTCCCAAACCGGTCGCATGAGGACGGCGAGTTCATCCTCACCAAGACGAAGCACGACATCTTCGATGAACTCAATGTTCTGCCCGGGCCCAGGGAAGAGCAACGTGAACTCTTCATCTGTCATCCGGTAGATCGAGTACGTGCAATTGTCTGCACCGTCGATGATCTGTACATTTTTTGTCATCAGCTCGGTCTCAAGCTTTCACCTCGGATCAGTGTAAACCAAGTGGACCATATGATCCTCCGGGTTTGACATCCTGGCTCCAGCTGGCTCTAACATGGCGCAATGCCGTTGACTTGACGGTAACAAGGAGCGGATCGTGAGTCCCACGGTCCTACGAAAGGATGGCTATCGTCTCTATTTCTTCTCACGCGAAGAAGCGCGGATGCACGTCCACGCCTATTGTGGCGACGGAGAAGCCAAGTTTTGGTTGGAGCCGAACGTGGAACTTGCCTACAATCACAATCTGAGCCGGAAGCAGCTTCGGGAAGTCGAAGCCATGATCAACGAGCACTACCAGGAGATCGTCGATGCCTGGCGCGATCGCTTCGGCAATTGAAGTCACCAACATCTCCAAGCATGGGCTGTGGCTGCTCACGTCCGATGGTGAGCACTTCCTTCCCTTTGCCGACTTCCCCTGGTTTCGCGATGCGCCCGTCGGCCACATCCTGAAGGTGGAGGAGCCAACGCCCGGGCACTACTATTGGCCCGACCTGGACGTCGATCTGAGCCTAGAGATAATCCGCAACCCATCGAAATATCCGCTGACAGCCAAAGCAGGCTAGCATGCCCGGCGATTTCCTGCGGCGGAGCCCGCAGCTCACGATGGAGCAGTTCCACGCCTTCCGGGACGAGCGTCCCAAGGGGGAGAAGTGGGAGCTGATTGACGGTGTCCCGATCATGATGCCGCCGCCCACGCTGATGCATCAGCGCATCGCACGCAATCTTGAGGCGCTGCTCAATGCGCGCCTTCAGCAGGTCAAGCCGGAATGGCATGCAGACTACGAGGTCGGAGTCTGGCTGAAGGGCGACGAGAAGTACAATCCCGAGCCGGATGTCACCGTCGTCGATACCGACTTCGTGATCGGTCAGATTTACGTCGAGCGGTTCTATTTCGTAGCGGAGGTGCTCTCGGAGAGCGACAAGAAGGCCGTGCTGGCCAAGAAGCTCCGGTATTACCGGGCGCACGAGCACAATCGCTGCATCCTGTTCGTGCACCAGGACCGGGTTGGCGCCGAGCAGCACAGTCGCAAGGCGCGCGGCGGCTGGAGCATGAAGCAGCTCACGCGACCCACCGCATCCCTCGCCTTCCCCGACATCGGCACTGTCGGCCGCCTGGGCGACCTCTACAGGTCCACGCCGTTCGACCCGTTCGCACGGGCCGCGTCCGCGCACTGACGGCGCCCCACGCGGAGCCCCATCACCCTATCGCCGCAATCAGCCGCTCGCGGGTGATGGGCAGGTCGCGCACGCGCACGCCCAGCG
Source organism: Hyphomicrobiaceae bacterium (assembly GCA_036555805.1). GTDB lineage: Bacteria > Pseudomonadota > Alphaproteobacteria > Rhizobiales > Hyphomicrobiaceae > AWTP1-13. Next base: position 2,072 of record DATBKR010000156.1, read on the forward strand.
CGTCGAACACCGCGTTGGCGATGGCGGCGGCCACGGGCCCGTGCGCGGCCTCGCCGGCGCCCAGGGCCTTCTCCTCGGGGCGCGGGATGATCTCTACCTCCACCGCCGGAACCTCCGAGAAGCGCAGGATGGGATAGGTCTCCCAGGTGTCGCTGACGATGCGCGTGCGGTCGAAGCGCACCGCCTCCTTCAGCACCCAGCTGGTGGCCTGCACTGCGCCGCCCTCGATCTGGTTGGCCACCCCGTCCGGGTTGACGACCTCGCCCACATCCACCGCCAGCACCAGCCGGCGCACGCGGATATCCGCCTCGCCCTCCACCTCGGCCAGCGCCGCGCAATAGGCGCCGAGCCCCTTGTAGCGCGCCACGCCGAGGCCGCGGCCTGCGCCCTCGTGCTTCGTCCAGCTGCCCCAGCCGGCGCGCGCCGCGGCGGCCTGGAGAACTGCGCGCGCCCGCGTGTCCTTCAGATGGCGCAGGCGGAAGGCCAGAGGGTCCTCGCCGCGCTCGGCGGCCAGCTCGTCCATGAACGACTCGATGGCGAACACGTTGGCGAAGGCGCCGAGCGTGCGCAGCGCCGAGGTGCGGATCGGCATGGTGAGAATGCGGTGATTGGCGATGCGCCACGCCGGGAAGTCGTAGACGGGCGTGGCATTGCGCTCCGACCCGCCCCCGCCGGCCAGCGGCGGGTTGCCCGCGACGATGCGAGGGAACGGCTTGGCGAGCTGCCAGGCGGCCTGCAGCGTGGGCGTCTTGCCGCGGCCGGGGCGCGAAACGTGGCCGTTGCCCCACACGTCGTGGCGCCAGGCGACGATCTCGCCGGTTTCGTCCAGGTCTGCTTCGAGGTCCACCAGCTGCGCCGCGCCCATGGGCGACCAGGCCAGCTCGTCCTCGCGCGACCACTGCAGGCGCACGGGCCGCCCGGCCGCGGCGCGCGCGAGCAGCGCTGCCTCCAGGGCCACGTCGTCGGCGCCATTGTGCCCGTAGCAGCCGGCGCCCTCGGCGTGCTCCACCACGATGCGCTCGGGCGGCAGGGCGAAGATCAGCGCCAGGTCGGCGCGCAGGTTGTAGACGCCCTGGCTGTGCGTCCAGATGCGTACGCCCGCGTCCGACCACAGCGCGATGGCGCACGAGGGGGCCATCGACGCATGGGCAATGAAGGGGCGCCCGTACTCGCGCCGGAAGGTTCGCACCGTGCGCGCCGGAGTGGCAGCGTCGCGCGTGCTGATCGGGGTGGTCTCGACCGGCTGGCTCTTGATCCAGGCGCGCAGGTCGGCCTCGTCCGGCAGCGCCTCGCCCGGCTGCCAGGTCGCTGCGGCTGCCAGCGCCTTGAGGCCCGCCAGCGCCGCAGCCTCCGTCTCGGCCACGACACCTGCGAGGCTGCCGTCCCGCGCCACCGCCACCATGCCGGGCACAGCGCGGGCCCCCGCCTCGTCGAGCGACGTGAGCGTGGCGCCGGGCGAAGGCTGGCGCAGCACGCGGCCGTGCAGCAGGCCGGGCAGCGCCAAGTCGTGGATGAAGCGCGGTCGGCCGAACACCTTGTCGGGGATGTCGATGCGGTCCACCTGCGCGCCCGCCAGCCGGCGCGCGGCCGGCGCCTTGGGCGCGATCTTGGCGGTGGCCTCGCGGTCGAGCAGACCCCCTCCTGCCTCGTGCTCGGCCAGCTCCCAGTAGCTGGTGCGCAGATTGCCGGGGCCGACGATCTCGCCGTCCCGCACCTCGAGGCCCTGCGCATCCACGCCCAGCCGCTGCGCCGCCGCGTCGAGGAAGATCGCGCGCGCCTCGGCGCAGGCGTAGCGCAGGGCTGCGCCGGACTGCTGGATCGACAGGCTGCCCGAGGTCACGCCCTCGTTGGGGCTCCCGGCGGTGGTGGCCGGCAGCATGCGCACGCGCGCAAGCTCCACGTCGAGTTCGTCGGCCACGATCTGGGCGATGGCGGTGAGTATCCCCTGGCCGATCTCGACCTTGCCGGAGGAGACCTCGACGATCCCGTCGGGCCGGAAGCGGAGCCACTGCGACAGCCGCCGGTTGGTCTCCAGGCTGCCGGGCAGCGGCGTACCCGCGGTCTCGACGATGTGATAGCCGAGGCCCGGTCCCGACGGGGTCAGACCCCTCGCCTCCGCCGATGATGAGACTTGATCAGGATGACGCAAGGGGTCTGACCCCGTTCCACTCATGGCGTCGCTGTCTCCTTGGCCGCGCGCAAGACGGCGCGGACGATGCGGTTGTGCGCGCCGCACCGGCACAGGTTGCGGTCGAGCGCCTCGCGTACCTCTGCCTCGCCGGGGTCCGGGTTGCGCCGGAGCAGCGCCGCGGCGGATACGATGATGCCAGAAATGCAGTAGCCGCACTGCATGGCCTGCTCGGCGATGAAGGCGCGCTGCAGCGGGTGCGGCCTCTCGGGCGTGCCCAGCCCTTCCAGCGTGACGATGTCCTTGCCGGTCGCCGCCCACAATGGCGTGTCGCAGGAGGCGACGGCGTGCCCGTCGATCAGCACGAAGCACGCCCCGCACTGGTTGGCCCCGCAGCCGAAGTGCGCGGCCGTGAGCCCGAGCGTGCCGCGCAGCACGTTGAGGAGGGGCGTGGCGGGATCTGCCACGATCTCCCGCTCCATGCCGTTGACGCGCAGGCGCACGATCTCAGCCGTTGCCATCTCGGACGGCCTCATTGCACCGGCTTGATGCCGGCCTTCTGGATCACGTTCGCCCACTTGTCGATGTCGGCGCGCAGGTAGGCTTCGAACGCTGCGGGCGTCATGACCAGGGGGATGGCCCCCTGCTTGGCCCACGCCTCCTTGGTCTGCGGCCGCGTGACCACCTTGCTTATCTCCGCGTTGAGCTTGTCGACGATGGCCTTCGGTGTGCCGGCGGGAGCCATGATGCCGAGCCATATGGTGGCCTCGTAGCCCGGCAGCCCGGCCTCCGCGACGGTCGGCACGTCCGGCAGGAGGCTGGAGCGCGTCTTGCCGGTGGTGCCCAGCGCCCGCACCTGGCCGGCCTGCACCGTCGGCGCGGTGGTCGTGATGGCGTCGATCATCATCTGAACGTGCCCGCCGATGACCGCGGTGCGGGCGTCGCCGCTCGCCTTGTGCGGCACGTGCACGATGTCGGTGCCGCTCATGGATTTGAACAGCTCGGCCGCCATGTGATAGGGCGTGCCGAGCCCCGATGAGGCGTAGTTCAGCACGCCCGGCTTCGACTTCGCCAGCGCCAGGAACTCCTTGAGGTTCTGGGCGGGCACTGACGGGTGGATGACCATGATGAGATCGGAGTAGTTGACCGGCGCCACGGCGACGAAGTCGCGCATGAGATTGAACGGCCGGTTGGGCCGCAACGTCTCGTTGACGGTGTGCGTGTTCGACATCATCAGCAGCGTGTAGCCGTCGGGCGCGGCCTTGGCGACCTCGCTGGTGCCGATGAAGGAGCCGGCGCCCGGCCGGGCCTCGACTACGAACGGCTGACCCAGGTCTTCCTGCAGGAACTGGCCCAGGTATCGCGCATAGAGGTCTGCCGGACCGCCCGCGCCGAACGGGACGATGATCTTGACCGCGCGATCCGGGTAATCCTCGGCCGCCGCGGAGTTCAGAGCGGCACTCGCGAGGACCAGGGCCAATCCAATCCTTCCCAGAAGCGACATCGGCTTTCCCTCCCAGCAATCTCGTTCTTGTCGGACGGCTCTAGTCCTAGCCTATCAGGCCGCCGTGGCGCTAGCGCAGCCCCTCACATTTCATAGACGGGAATGTGGAGCGCCTGCGCGGCCGCGAGCAGCCGCTCATCGAAGCTTGCGAGCCTTGGCGTCTGCCGGCGGGACCGCAGGAACTCGATCGAGGCGAGATGCAAGGCATCGAGAGTGCGTACCGCGACGGGAAACGGCTCCAGCGCCCGCGTCAGCACCGGCGGCGCCAGCTCGATCAGGCCGACGCGGCCGATCAGCGCCCGAGCTTCATTGCCATGCGAGTTGCCGAGCCCCCTCGCGTGGATGCGGGTCCACATCTCGTATTCGAGCAGGCGACTGGAAACCAGCGTCTCGTGCCAGAGAACATCCGGGGCTGCGCGATCCTCGGCCAACACATGCGCCAGCGCCACCGAGGTGTCGAGATAGATCACCGATCCTCGCGATCGCGCCGCAGCTCATGCATCAGTCTGCGAAAGGTCATGACGGGCTTGCGCGGAGGGGCGGTCCTGCCGGGAAGCGCCGGCGGCGTAAGCCAGCCGTTGCGTACCGCCTCGGCCAGCAGGGCATCGGCCAGCAACGGGCTGCGGCCGGCCTGCGGCGGCACGATCTCCGCAACCACGCGGTCGCGGTCGGTCACCAGCACCGTCTCTCCGCCCTCGGCCAGGCGGACGTACTCGCTGAGCTTGTTCTTCAGGACCTTGAGGCCAACGGCACGCATGCGCAGGATGGTAGCTACCGGAAGCTACCAATGTCAACCGCAGGCTGTGAGGGAACCCGGAACAATGAAACGAGAAGGCGTGTAGGTCAACGACGGTTGCCACGACAATGGCATAGTGCCGGGCGAGACCTTGGCCGGCCGCCAGGGGTCTGGAGGAACGCAACAAGGGGCGAGGGCCGTCAGGCGCCGCCAATCGCAGGGAGAACAGACGTGACAAGACCGATTCTGGTCCACCTCGCCTCAGCTGGCCTCGCCGCCGTCCTCGCTCTCGCCGCTGCTTCCGGCCCCGCGGAAGCCCAGAGCTTCCCGTCTCAGACCGTCAAGATCATCGTGCCCAACCCGGCGGGGGGCACCGCGGATGCCCTGCCGCGGCTCGTGGCCGATGCGCTGGCCAAGGTGTGGAACCAGGCCGTGGTGGTGGAGAACCGGCCCGGTGCCGCGGGCAACATCGCGGCGGAGGCGTTCGCGCGGGCACCTGCCGACGGCTACACGCTGCTCGCCTCGCCGCCCACCACGCTCGCCATCAACGCGTCTCTCTACCGGAAGATCAACTACGACCCGACCAGGTTCAAGCCGATCACCATCCTCGGCAGCTCGCCCAACGTGCTGATCGTGAACCCCAAGCTCGGCGTGGCGACGGTCAAGGAGCTGATCGAGAAGGCCAAGGCCGAACCCGGCGCCATTGCCTACGGCTCGCAGGGCGTCGGCAGCACCTCGCACCTGACGACGGCCCTGTTCGAGACCATGGCGGGCGTCAAGTTCAACCACGTGCCCTACCGCGGCACGGCCCCGGCCATGAACGACCTCGTCGGCGGGCATATTCTCTTCATGTTCGACAATCTCTCCTCGTCGCTGCCGCAGCACCGGGCCGGCACGCTCAAGATATTGGCCGTGTGCACGCCCGAGCGCTCGCCCTACCTGCCGGAGGTCTCGACCATGTCGGAGGCGGCACTGCCGGGCTTCACCTCGGTGGCCTGGTTCGGGCTGGTGGCGCCCCCCGACACTCCGGATGCGATCGTGGACAAGATCAGCCGGGATGTGGTGTCGGTGCTCAAGTCGGAGGACATGCGCGGCAAGTTCCGCGCCCACAGCGCCGAGGCGATGGGGACCACCCCGCAGGAGACCGCCGCGTTCCTGGAGCGCGAGCGCGCCCAGTGGGGTGGCGTGATCGAGAACGCGAAGCTCAAGGCGCCCGAGTAGCGCGCGCCCTGGCCTCGTCCCACACGCGCTCGCGCTCAATGTCGAAGACCAGCGCCGGGTCGGCCGGCGCGGTGAGCCAGTCGCCGCGTGCCAGCTCGGCCGCGAGCTGGCCGGCGGTCCACCCGGCGTAGCCGAGGGCCACGAGCGCCTTGCGCGGGCCCTTGGCTCGCGCCATGTCGCGCAGCACGTCCAGGCTGGCGGTCACCGCCACCTCCTCGGTGACGCGCAGGGTCTCCTGGCGGTCGTAGTCGGCGCTGTGCACGACGAAGCCGACTTCCGGCTGCACCGGCCCGCCGGCGAAAATGCGCACCGTTGCCGAGCTCCGCGGGGCCGCATCGCCGAGGCTCTCCAGCACCTTCGCCAGCGGGCGCACCCCGAGCGGCCGGTTGATGGTGATGCCGAGGGCGCCGTTCTTGTCATGCCGCACCACCAGGATGACGGTGCGCTGGAAGCGCGGGTCGCCGATGCGCGGCGAGGCGACCAGCAGCTGCCCCGTGAGCGTTTGCGCCTGGGGCGTCAGGTCCGGCTTCGGCAACGCGGCGTCGAGGCGCGGCGGCAGGAGAGCCGTCGCGAGAGCCAGGACGAGACCCAGGCAAAGGAGCGGGTGCAAGAACCGGATCCAGGGCACGCGCCACCATAGAGTCGGCAGAGGCGTCAGACCCTCCGGGTCTGGCACCATAGCGCCAACAGTCGCGCTGTGCACGCATGCATCGACCGATCCGCAATGACGGTCCCCTTCCAAGACGGAGCAATGGAGGAACGGTGTCAGCCGATCACCGGCTGGCGCCGACCCTCGATGACGAAACGATTGTCATGCCGGGCGAGCGCGATAGCGCGAGACCCGGTGCCCAGGGTCGCAAGCTCCGCGCTCTCCCCCTGGGCCCACAAATGGGTCCCGGATATTGCGCTGACGCGCAATTCCGGGATGACAACCAGCGCTCGGACCTGAGTCTCGTGTCAAACCGGAGCGGAGGGTCTGAAACCGGCGAACTACGGATAGAGGCGCTGCTTGCTCCAGGCCTCGCCGGAGGCTTCTCGCCGGAACACGACGCGCTCGTGCAGGCGGAACGGCCGGTCGTGCCAGAACTCGATCTCCAGGGGCGTCACGCGGAAGCCGGACCAGTAGGGCGGGCGAGGAATCTCACCCAACGGGTACCTGGCCGTCACCAGCGCCACCGCCTTCTCCAGCGCAAAGCGGCTTTCCAGCGGGCGCGACTGCTGCGAGGCCCAGGCGCCGAGGCGCGAGCCGCGCGGGCGCGTGGCGAAATAGGCGTCGGCCTCTGCATCGCTCACCACCGAGACGAGCCCGCGCACGCGCACCTGCCGGCGCAGGCTCTTCCAGTGGAAGTTGAGCGCGGCTTTCCTGGAGGCCAGCAGCTCTCGGCCCTTGGCGCTCTCGAAGTTGGTGTAGAAGACGAAGCCGCGCTCCGGATGGCCGGCGCCGTCGAGCCCCTTGAGCAGCACCACGCGCACGTTGGGCAGGCCGGCGGCATCGGCCGTGGCGAGCGCGAACGCATCGGGATCGTTGGGTTCGTGCGCCTTGGCCTCGGCAAACCACGCCTCGAACAGGGCGAACGGCTCTGCCGCCTCGGCAAAGTCGCCCGCCTGCGGCCCGGCGTAATAGCCGGACTTGGCGTCGGGGTTGGTCTCGTCGGCCATGCTCGGGTCCTCGTGCCAGGATGGCGCCGGACCACCCCAGCAGAATTGGCGTCGCCCTTCAACCCGCCAGTTGCGCGCCGAAGGTCTCACGGAACACGCGCGCCCCGCGCGGCGTGACGGCGACGGCGCGCGTGCCCTCGATGTGCCGTATCCAGTTCTTCTCGAAACTGAGCGCGCACAGGGCCGCGCCCACGGCACCCGCCAGGTGGGGCCGCCGCTCGCTCCAATCGAGGCACGGCCGGCACATGATGCGGGCGCCGCGCCGGGAGCTGCGCGCCGTGAGCGCCTCCACATCGACGCCGATCCCTCCCAGGAAGACGAAGCCCGCGTCGGTGATGATGCCACCGTCGGCCACGAGATCGGCGTAGCCGCGCGCCGCCATGGCGTCGGCAAGCGCCACGCCCAGGCGGCCGGCGAGATGGTCGTAGCAGGTGCGCGCCGCCCTGAGGGCGGCATCGCGGGGACCGACGGTCAGCCGCGGCCGGGCCGGCTCCAGGTCCGAGGCCACCTGCATGATGGATTCCATCATGTGCGCCACGGCGGGCGAGGCGAGCCGATGGTAGCGGTGGCGGCCCTGCTTCTCGACGCAGACGAGACCGGCCGACGTCATGCGCGCCAGATGCCCGCTCGCGGTCTGCGCCGTGACGCCGCCCACGCGCGCGAGCTCCGAGGCCGTCAGCGCGCGCCCGTCCATCAGGGCGTGGAGCATGCCCGCGCGGGCGGGATCGCCCGCCAGCGCGGCAATGGTTGCAAACGTGGCAGTGCTGGTCATGGCGGCAAACCCGGGCTTTGAACCGCCATTTCTGCGCCTTGGCGCGGCGGCGATGTTTCGGCGGCGACCGTAGCATTCCCCGGCCCGTCTCGGCACGGTGCCCCCATGCACAAGGTGGTGACCGAGACAGACACGGCGAAGCAGACGCAAGCGGCGCCGTTTCACGGCTGGCGCGTGGTGGGCGCGGCCTTCACCCTCGCCGTGTTCGGCTGGGGCGTGGGATTCTACGGGCCGCCGGTCTACCTGCACGCCGTCCGCGACGCCACGGGCTGGCCGCTGGCGCTGGTCTCGACGGCCGTCACGGTGCACTTCCTGATCGGCGCGATTGCCGTGGCCAGTCTGCCGGCGCTGCATCGCCGCTTCGGCGTAGCGGCCGTCACCAAGGCGGGTGCGCTGGCGCTGGGCCTCGGCGTTTACGGCTGGGCCGTGGCGAGGGAGCCATGGCAGCTGTTCGCGGCGCTCGTGCTCAGCGGCGCCGGCTGGGCCGCCACAGGCGCCGCGGCGATCAATGCCATCGTCGCGCCGTGGTTCGTGCGCCGGCGGCCGGCCGCCCTGGCCATGGCCTATAACGGCGCCAGCGTGGGCGGCATCGCGTTCTCGCCGCTCTGGGTCGCCGCCATCGGCGCCCTGGGATTCCCGGCCGCGGCGGCACTGGTGGGTGCCGCCATGGCGATCACGGTCTGGGTGCTCGCCGACCTGCTGTTCGCGCGCGGCCCGCAGCAGATGGGGCTGGCGCCCGATGGGGACGCGTCGGGGCCGCCGCCCGTCCCGGCTGACGGGCTTGCCGCGCCCGCGCCGCGGTCGGCAACCCGGCTGTCGCGCGATCCGAGGTTCCTTACGCTCGCCGCGGCGATGGCGCTGGGCCTGTTCGCGCAGATCGGACTCATCGCGCACCTCTTCTCGCTGTTGGTGCCCGCCTTCGGCGCCCAGCTGGCGGGCGTGGCCATGGGCGGGGCGACGGCCGCGGCCATCGCCGGCCGCACCCTCGTCGGCGCGCTGATGCCGGCGGGCGCCGACCGCAGGCTCGTGGCCGCCACGAGCTACGCCGTGCAGATCGCCGGTTCCATCGCCTTCATTCTGGCCGCGGGCACCAGCGCGCCTCTGCTCATCGTCGGCATCGTCCTGTTCGGCGCAGGGATCGGCAACGCCACCTCGCTGCCGCCGCTCATCGCGCAGGTCGAGTTCGCCGACGAGGACGTGCCTCGCGTGGTCGCCCTCATCGTTGCGATATCCCAGGGAGCATACGCCTTCGCACCCGCCGCCTTCGGTCTCATCCAGGACTTCGCTCCGCACGTGCCGGGCGGCAACGAAGGCGCCGCGCCCTACCTCTTTGCCGCTGCTGCCCTCGTGCAGGCGCTGGCAACCGCCGCGCTCGTCGCGGGCCGCCGAACGTAGGTTGGGTCAAGCGGAGCGCAGACCCAACATGCTGAGAGAGTCCAAGGGCGGGTGTTGGGTCTCCGCCGGCTTGCGCCGGCGTTCGACCCAACCTACATGGTCCCACCCTTTGCGGGCCCGGCACTCGGCCTGCTATGTCCGTCCTCAACGCTCATCTCATCGGGGGCAACGCCACATGCCGGGCCTGTGGGCCATCTTCACGGTCATCGCCGCAGCCGGCCAGGTGCTGCGCAACGCCCAGCAGAAGGAGCTCACGCAGTCGCTCGGCACGGTGGGCGCCACGCACGTCCGCTTCCTGTTCGGGCTGCCGTTCGGCCTCCTGTTCCTGCTTCTGGTGCTCGCCGGCACGGGGCTGCCGCCACCGCCACTCCGCGGCGCCATGCTGGCCTGGACGGTGGCCGGAGCGCTGTCGCAAATCGGCGCCACCGCCCTGCTGCTGGCGGCCATGCGCGAGCGCTCGTTCGTGGTCATCACCGCCTACGCCAAGACCGAGCCCCTGCAGGTGGCGGTGTTCGGCTTGGCCTTTCTCGGCGACCGCGTCTCGCCCGGCGTCGCCGTGGCCATCGCCATCGCCACCGCCGGCGTGCTCCTCGTGTCGTGGCCGCGCAGCAGCGGCGGAGAGGCCTTCACCTGGCAGCCGGCGCTTCTGGGAATCGGCTCGGGCGCGCTGTTCGCCATCGCTGCGATTGGGTTCCGCGGCGGCATCCGCGCGCTCGACAGCCCAAGCTTCGTGATGGGCGCCACCGTCACGCTGGCGCTGGGGCTCCTGATCCAGACCGTGCTGCTGTCCGCCTATCTGTGGCTGTTCGACCGCAAGACCCTGGCGGCGATCCTGCGACTGTGGCGGCCCTCGCTGCTGGCCGGCTTCACCGGCGCCTTCGCCTCGCAGATGTGGTTCCTGGCCTTCGCGCTGGAGACGGCGGCCAAGGTGCGCACCCTGGCGCTTGTCGAGATCCTGTTCGCCCAGGTGCTGTCGCGCAACCTGTTCAGGCAGACGCTGGCCTCGCGCGAGGCCGCCGGCATCGGCCTGATCATCGGTGGCGTTGTGCTGCTGCTCAACACGTAGGTTGGGTCAAGCGAAGCGCAGACCCAACACCCCGAGAAGAAGGCCGGCAGCGGACCCAACGACGCTGGCGAGAGTCACGGCCATGTTCGTTGGGTCTCCCCCGGCCTTCGCCGGGGTCGACCCAGCCTACGCCTCCGACGCCAGGGACCTTGAATGGGAACCTCTCCAGCTCTATCTTACCATTGTCTTACCTCGTTGGAGATGGCGACGATGGCCAATGCCAGGAAGCTCACGACCACCGTCTCCACCAAAGGGCAGGTCATCTTGCCCAGCGCCATCCGCCGGCGGCGGGCATGGGGTGCGGGCACGCGCCTCCTCGTCGAGGAAACGGCCGAGGGCGTCCTGCTGAAGACAGCGCCGGCCTTCGCCGAGACGCATCCGAAGGATGTGTTCGCGTCGCTGCCGCATAGCGGCAAGCCGAGAACGCTGGAGGAGATGGAAGCGGGTGTGCTCGCCGAGGCCAGGCGCCGGCATGCTCGCGATTGATACCAATCTGATCGTCCGCTACCTGACGGGCGATCACCCGAGGCAATCGGTCCGCGCCCGTGCGCTGATCGACGGACAGCCCGTCTTCGCGGCAATCACGGTGATGCTCGAGGTCGAATGGGTGCTGCGCAGCGCCTACGGCTACCGACCGGCGGATGTCGTGCGTGCGCTCCGCGCCTTCGCTGGCCTGCCCACGGTGACTGTCGAGGACGATGCGATTGTCGCGACCGCTCTCAATCTCGCCGAGAACGGCATGGACTTTGCGGATGCGCTCCACCTTGGCAAGTCGTCGCATTGCGCAGGCTTTGCAAGCTTCGATGCCAAGCTCGTCAAAGCCGCGAAGGCGGCCGGCTACGACAGCGTGCGTGAGGTCTGAGCACGCGGCGGTCACCTCCCGCCCAGCACCTTCCTGATGATGGCGTTGCCGAGCTTGGTGCCGACCGAGCGCATCAGCGACTTGGCGAACGCCTCGCCGTAGCCCTGGCGACGGCCCGTGCTGCCACCCTTGCCTCCGCCCATCAGGATGTTGCCCCAGCTGCCGGCCTCGGCCTCCTGCGCCGCCGCCGCCTCGGAGGTGCGCTTCTGCAGCATCTCGTAGGCCGACTCCCGGTCCATCGCCTCCTCGTACTTCCCGTAGAGCGGGCTTGCCTCGATCTTGGCCCTGCGCTCCTCGGGGTCGATGGGCCCGATGCGGGCCGAGGGCGGACGGATCAGCGTGCGCTGCACCATGGACGGCTCGCCGCCACCGTGCAGCACCGACACCAGCGCCTCGCCCACCTTCAGCTCCTGGATGACGCGCTCCACGTCCAGCTCCGGGTTCGGCCGGAAGGTCTCGGCGGCGGCGCGGATGCCCTTCTGCTCCAGCGGGGTGAAGGCCCTCAGCGCATGCTGCACGCGGTTGCCGAGCTGGGCCGACACCGTATTCGGCACGTCGCGCGGGTTCTGCGTCACGTAGTACACGCCCACGCCCTTGGAGCGGATGAGCCGCGTCACGCGCTCGATCTGGGCCAGGAGCGCCTTGGGCGCTTCGTTGAAGAGCAGGTGCGCCTCGTCGAAGAAGAACACCAGCTTCGGCTTGTCGGGGTCGCCCACCTCGGGCAGCTTGTCGAACAGCTGGGCCAGCATCCACAAGAGGAACGTGCCGTAGAGGCGCGGCGTCTTCATGAGCTTGTCGGCGGAGAGGACGTTGACCACGCCGCGCCCGTCGGAGGCCGTACGGAGGAAGTCCTGGATGTCGAGCGCCGGCTCGCCGAAGAAGGCATTGGCGCCCTGCTCCTCCAGCACCAGCTGGCGGCGCTGGATCGCCCCCACCGAGACGGCCGACACGTTGCCGTACTTGGTCATCAGCTGCTTGCCGCGCTGGCCCACGTCGTTGGCCATGGAGCGCAGGTCGTTGAGGTCGAGCAGCGGCAGGCCCTCGTCGGCCGCCACGCGGAAGATGATGTTGAGCACGCCCTCCTGCGTCTCGTTCAGCTCCATCAGACGCGACAGGAGCAGCGGGCCCATTTCCTGCACCGTCGCCCGGATGGGATGGCCCTCATGGCCGAACAGGTCCCAGAACACGGTGGGAAACGCGGCGTTGGACCAGTCGTCGAGGCCGATCTCCTTCGCACGCTTGGCGAGGCCGTCCTTGGGCTCGCCCATTGCCGAGATGCCCGACAGGTCGCCCTTGATGTCGGCGGCGAACACCGGCACGCCTGCGGCCGAGAAGCCCTCGGCGATGACCTGCAGGGTGACGGTCTTGCCGGTGCCGGTGGCGCCGGTAACGAGGCCGTGCCGGTTGGCGAGCCTCAGCTCCAGGCATTCCGCGCCTGCGGGGCTCTTGCCGAGGAAGAGCTTGCCTTCTTCCAACAGGGATTCACTCTGGCTCATGCTGGCTCACTGGGCGGTGCTGGCTGCTCGCTGGTGCTGGTACGCTGGTCTCGGGGCGTCCTGCAGGCCCTTGGGGAGGCGACTCGCGAAACGGCACGCTGGCGCCGTGATGGCACGCTCCCGGCCCCTTGGCAAATGCAGGGCAATGCATGCTTGTATCCCGATCCTGAGGATAAACTGCAAGGCCACGCGGGAAAACAATCGCATGAGGCGGCGCCCAAGTTGAGGTATCCAGTGGGGGTGGGCCGAGGACGGCCGCACGGGAGCCGGCGCTGACCGACGACGGGATGGAAGGATGCCGGAAGCTGATGTGGCGCTGAGCGCCGAGTTCGAGCCCGCTTCGCGCGAGGCGTGGTTAACGCTGGTCGCCAAGGTCCTCAAGGGCGCCGACTTCCAGAAGCGGCTGGTATCGGCGACCGCCGACGGCCTCGCCGTCCAGCCGCTCTACACGCGCGCGGATGCGGTGCGGGGCGCGGCGGCGGTGGGCCGCAGCGGCTGGTATCCGGGCGGCTGGGACGTGCGCCAGCCTCACGCCGAGCACGACCCGCAGGCGGCCAATAAGGCCATCCTGGAGGATCTGGAGGGCGGTGCCACGTCGGTGCTCCTGCAGATCGAGGCACCGGGTCAGCCGGGCCTCCCCGACGACGCCGCGGCCTTCGCCGCGGCCCTGCGCGGTGCCTTCGGCAACGGGGCGGCCATCGCTCTCGATGCGCGCGAGAACGCGCTCGATGCGGCCGGCAGCCTGATCGAGACCTGGCGCGTCGCGGGCATCGGCGAGAATGAGCGGCGCGGGGCCTTCAACTACGACCCGCTGGGCGTGCTGGCCGAGACCGGCACCCTCACCCACCCCGTTCAGCGCGCCTGCGAGATCGCCGCCAGGCTCGCCGCCGACACCAGGTCCATGTCGCACGTCACGGCCCTGCTGGCCGACGGGCGGCCCTATCACGAGGCCGGGGGCAGCGAGGCGCAGGAGCTGGCCGCCATGCTCGCGACGCTCGTGGCCTACCTGCGCTCGTGCGAAACCGCGGGGCTGAGGCCCCGCATGGCGCTCGGCAAGATCGCCCTGGCCCTGGCCGCCGACGCTGACCTGTTCCTCACCATCGCCAAATTCCGGGTCGCGCGCCGATTGGTGGCCCGGGTTGCAGAGGGCTGCGGAGCGGGCAGTGCCGCCGAGGCCGTCCAGATCACGGCGTCCACCTCCGAGCGCATGATGGCGCGGCGCGACCCGTGGGTGAACATGCTGCGCACCACCGTGGCGTGCGCGGGCGCGGCGTTCGGCGGGGCGGAGGCCATCACGGTGCTGCCGTTCAGCTGGGCGCTGGGCAGGCCCGACGCGTTCGCGCGCCGCATCGCGCGCAACACGCAGCTCGTGCTGCAGGCGGAGAGTTCGGCGGCGCGCGTCATCGACCCCGCGCACGGCTCGTGGTACGTGGAAAGGCTGACGGACGACCTCGCCAAGGCCGCCTGGTCGCTGTTCCAGGAGATCGAGGCCCAAGGCGGTACAATGGGCGGCATGGCCGCCGCGCTGGAGAGCGGCTTCATCCAGGAGAAGATCGCGCGCGTGGCCGAGGCGCGAGCGGGCGACATCGCCCACGGGCGCGTGGAGTTGACCGGCGTGTCGGCCTTCCCCAAGCTTGGCGACGACGGTATCAAGGTGGAACCGCAGGCGCCGTGCGATCCGGTCGTCAAAGGGGCCGCATCGGTGGCCCGGCTGGCACCGCGGCGGCTGGCGGAGCCGTTCGAGGCGCTGCGCGATGCCGCCGACGCGTTTCTTGCCGGGACAGGCAAGCCCCCGCAGGTGTTCCTGGCCTGCCTCGGCGACCTCGCCGCGCACGCGGCCCGCTCCACGTGGATGCGGAATTATCTCGCCGCCGGCGGCATCGAGGCCGTCGCCAGCGCGCCGCTTCACAATTCAGCGGATGCCGGCGCCGCCTTCGCTGCCAGCGGCACTCGCATCGCCTGCATCTGCTCCTCCGACGACGTTTATGTCGAGCTGGCCGAGGCCGCTGCCGGCGCCCTGAAGCAGGCCGGCGCGGCCCAAGTGCTGCACGCCGGCCGCCCCAAAGACCAGGAGGCCGCCCTCAAAGCCGCCGGCGTGGACACCTTCATCATCGCCGGCGGCGATGCCGTGGCCACGCTGACAAAGCTGCACCGAGCGCTCGGCATAGAGGGCTCACCAACGCCGTTCACTCGGACATGGCTTCCGTCTCGACCCCACCGGAGCGACAGTTGATTGCAGAGTCGTGGGCATGGCTCGAAGGCTTGAAGCCATTCTGAGGGCGGGCAATCGGCGCTTATGGAAATCGAACGCCGATTGCCCTATCTTGAAACCGCAGGAGTGCTGCCGGATGGACAGAGAGGAGATCGCAGCGAGCGACCGAACTCCCCTACACACCGGCGGCTGCCAGTGCGGCGCGGTGCGGTTCGCCGTCTACGCAGAGCCCAGGAAGATCGGCATCTGTCACTGCCGCATGTGCCAGAAGGCGGTGGCGGGGCCGTTCGCGGTGCTGGCCGAGGTGCCGTGGGGCGACTTTGCCTGGACGCGGGGGCCGCCGGCCGCGTTCCGGTCCTCCTCGCGTGCGGCACGCGACTTCTGCGCCGTATGCGGCACGCCCCTGAGCTATCGCCACCTCGGCCGCCCTATCATCGAGCTGCTGACGGGCGCGTTCGACAAGCCCGAGCGCGTCGCCCCCACCTACGCGGTGGGCACCGAGTCGCAGCTGCCCTGGGTGGGTCGCATCGCCGAGATGCCCGGCAAGACCACGCTGGAGAACACGGGCGCGAAGAAGCTCGCGGCCATCGAGAGCTACCAGCACCCCGATCACGACACCGGGGACGATTGGAAGCCGAGGCGTGCGCCGGGCGCGTGACCGGCCCTCCGCTCCTCTGCCGCAACGGGCATGGCCTGCGGCCGGTTCAACAGGGCCACCAGGACGTAGCTGATGATCGTCAGGAGAAACCAGGCGCCGAGCTTGCCGAGGTTCACCATGGCCCACGCGTGGCGCTGGTGCGGATAGACCCAGGCGGCGGCGAAGGTGCCGATGTTCTCGGCGAACCAGATGAACAGCGCCACCAGGGCGAAACCCATCAGCAGCGGCATGCGCCGGTGCACGCGCCATATCTTGAACCACACCCATGTGCGGCCGAGCAGGAGCGCCGTGAGCGCGAACAAGACGAGGCGGGCGTCCATGACGTAGTGGTGCGCGAAGAAGTTGACGTAGATGCCGGCGGCCAGCAGCCCCATCGCCCACAGCGGCGGATGACGAACAGGCGCCAGCAGCGAGCGATATAGGAGCCGATGGCGGCATACATGAAGCCGGTGAACAGCGGCACGCCGCCCAGGCGCAGCAGCGAGGGCTCCGGGTAGATCCAGGAGCCCACCGAGGTCTTGAAGACCTCCATCGTCGTTCCCACCGCGTGGAACACGAAGATCACCTTCGCCTCGTCCCAGGTCTCCAGCCTGAATGCCAGCATGGCGGCCTGCACGGCCACCGCGGCGATGACGAGGAAGTCGTAGCGCGCGAGCCATGCGCCGGGCGGATAGAGGAAATGGGTGGCCGTGATGAGCGCCAGCATCAGCCCGCCGAACAGGCAGGCCCAGCCCTGCTTGATGCCGAACCGGGTGAACTCGTAGAGGATGAGGGTGGCGCGCCGCCGCTCCCCCCAGGCCGCGATGCGCGCCTCCGCCTCGATGAAGCGCGCGAGCGGCGCCCAGATGCGGGCCGCGCTGTCGGGCCTGTATGGGCGAAGCTGCCGCTGCATCGGAACTCACCTGCGAAGGCTGCGCAAATCCACCGGATCGTGCCGAGGGAATACGGCTACTTTGCGTTGCAAAGCGTGTAGGTTGGGTCGAGCGCAGCGAGACGCGGTTTGTTGGGTCTCGCTAGCGCTCGACCCAACCTACAGCGGAGCGCGCGATGTCGGACGCTGAACGCATGGCCATGCTGGAGAAGCGGCGCATCGAGGCGGCGATCCTCAGCCATATCTACGACACTCTGAAAGCGAGCCACGGCATCGAGGTGGCGCAGCGCACGATCGCGGAGGCGGTGCGCAAGTCCGCCATGCAACAGGCCGCCGAGATGGCGGCCAGTGTGGGCGGCAAGACCTCGCTTCGGACCTTCATCGACCGCCAGGAGCAATGGACGCGCGGCGGAGCGCTGGAGCGCGAGATCGTGGAGGAAAGCGCCACGCGCTACCGCTACAACGTCACGCGCTGCAAGTACGCCGAGATGTACCGCGCCATGGGCCTCGGCGAGATCGGCCACCTGCTCTCCTGCCAGCGCGACGCCACCTTCTGCGAAGGCTACGACCCCCGCATCAAGCTCAAGCGCACCCAGACCATCATGCAGGGCGCCGCCCACTGCGATTTCGACTATACATTCGAGGACGAAGGCGACGCCGCGTGAAGCAGACCTATCGAGGCTCCTGCCACTGCGGCCGCGTCCGCTTCGAGGCCGATGCCGATCTGGACCACGTGCGCGTCTGCGACTGCTCGATCTGCAGGCGGCGCGGAGCCCTGCTGCACAGGGTGGGGCCGGAGTGCTTCAGGCTGCTCACCCCGCTCGACGATCTCGCGCTCTACACTTTTCATACCCACACCGCACGAGACTACTTCTGCAAGACCTGCGGCATCCTGCCGTTCCGGCGCCCCCGCACCGCACCCCGCGTCTGGTCCGTCAACGTTCGCTGCCTCGATGGCGTCGACCTCGACTCCGTTCCGGTGAAGCGCGCGTACGGAAGCCGCCTCCCGTAGCATCTCCCTGGTCGGCCAACTGGTCGCGCATCGTGCGCGAGGTGGGCGTGAAGGCCAACTGAGCGCGCATGCGCACGGCCGCCCGGGGGCCTCCTCGCGTCAGTTGCTGGGCCACCCCCAGGACCGCCCGCTGGCGAGCGACACGAAATGCCGGCCGATGTCCACGTGGATATGATCCATGTTGCCGTAGGTCATAGTGCCGCCGTCATGGTGATTGGCGATCAGCCACTCGACGATCTCGGCCTTGCGGCTGCCGGCTTTGAAATCGACGGCGTTGCCGCTGGCGTGCCGGGAGAGCCAGCCGGTGCCGGCGATGGTGGCGCCCGACCGGCACGTCGATACGACCTCCACCGGTCCGAATTTCGCCTCGATGCGGTCGAGCAGCGCATGTGCAGCGGGCGTCAGGCACGAGCGCGGCGCACCGGCATTGTCGCGCAGCACAGACGCCTCGCCAGCCGGACGGGCAGGCAGCGCCGACAGTCGCTCCTCCGGGCCGAGATACGCGCTGTTGACCCAGCCGCGCGCCGTGGCGTGCTCCACCGGGCACCATCGCGCCTGGCAGGCGCCCGTGACGGTGACGCCGCGACTGCCGGGGTGCAGCGCGCCGACCACCTCGAACTCGGCCGATGGGCCGCTGCGGACGTTGAGCACGTCGTCGCGCGCCACGTTGACGACCATGAGCGCAGCCTGGACCGGACGCCTGGGCCCGCCTGCAACCGAAGCAGAAGGCAAGTTGCCGGCCGGCGCGGTCGGGGCCTGAGCCATGGTTAGGTCCGCAGGGGCGCTCCCCGTGTCCGCCTGCTTTGGCGCATCCTGCGGCCGCGGTGTGGCGGCGCTGGCCGTGGCGGCGGGCCGCTGCGCCGGGACGGGCTTCGGCGGCGCGAGTGGCAGCGCCGGTGCGGCAGCGGGCACCACGTCCGGCTGGGCGGTGGCCGGCGCAGCGGCAGCGATCTGGACGGGTGCCGGCACGGTGATGGCTGCCGTGCCGCTGTTGCCGTCCTGGTTCCACCACCGGATCGTCCGGCCCTCCTTTCTCATGCGGAAGCACTGCGGCTCGGAGTTGAGCCAGCGCTTCCACTTGTGGCAGAGCTGGTCGGACGCGACCCACCAGCGACCCGTGTCGGTGGCCGCGCCGAGGTAGGGCGCCAGGTCGCGCGCCTGGCCGGAAAGGTGGCCGTCGCGCGCGTAGCGGATGGGCAGCCTGGTGCCGAGCGGCGTCTCGATCTCGATGGTAGCGCCGGCAACCAGCTCGCTGATTTCCTGTCCGGACAGCCCGGGCCGCTCCGCCTCGGCGATGACCGTTGCACACAGGCAGGCCGCGGCAAGAAGCGGCTTGAGCATTGGGCACTCCCCCGAAATCGCAGCCCGATCAGCCCTTTATCACCGGCGACCGGCACCTACCGTGAGCGACGAGTGTGGCAACAACACGAAACGGCGGGCTGGAAATAGGGAGAAAGCGGGGCGCTTCGTGGGCTCAACGGGACGCCTCGCGGCGAATGCCGCACGACACCGAACGGCATCTGTGGAACTGGGCGCCTACGTTCCGTGGATGACTGGCACGTGAGCGACTAGCCGCTTGCAGTATCTTGCATGTCCGCCTAGTATAGAGGCATAATAGTGCATGAAGCGCGGCAGGCCCGCCGCAGCGAGTGGGAGCGGACGCCGCGATGGCACAGCGCATCGATTTTCAGACCGAGCCGGCGCGCTACCGCCACTGGAAGCTGAAGTTCGACGGCGAGGTGGCCGAGCTCATCATGGACGTCGATGAGAATGCCGCGCTGTTCGAGGGCTACCAGCTCAAGCTCAACTCCTACGACCTGGGCGTGGACATCGAGCTGGCCGATGCGGTGCAACGGCTGCGCTTCGAGCATCCGGGAGTGAAGGCGGTGGTGCTGCGCTCCGGCAAGGACCGGGTGTTCAGCGCCGGTGCCAACATCCGCATGCTGGCGGGCTCCAGCCACGCCCACAAGGTCAACTTCTGCAAGTTCACCAACGAGACCCGCAACGGCATCGAGGATGCGAGCGCCAGCTCGGGGCAGAAATACCTGTGCGCGGTGCGCGGCACGGCGGCGGGCGGCGGCTACGAGCTGGCGCTCGCCGCCGACCGCATTCTGCTCGCCGACGACGGCAATTCTTCCGTGGCGCTCCCCGAGCTGCCGCTGCTGGCGGTGCTGCCTGGCACCGGCGGGCTCACGCGCGTCACCGACAAGCGCAAGGTGCGGCGCGACCTGGCGGATGCGTTCTGCACCATCGAGGAGGGCGTGAAGGGCGCCCGCGCTGTGAAGTGGCGGCTGGTGGACCAGGCCGTGCCCAACTCCAAGTTCGACGCCGCTGTGAGCGAGGCGGCCAGGAAGCTTGTCGCCCAGTCGGACCGTTCCGGCAGCGGCGCCAAGGGCATCGCGCTGACGCCGCTGGAGCGCAGGTTCGAGACCGATGCCGTCGCCTACTCCAGCGTAAAGGTGGAGTTCGACCGGGCCGCGCGGCGCGCCACCGTCACCATTCAGGGGCCGGGCGAGCCGCCGCCGGCATCGGCCGAGGCGATGCAGGCCCAGGGTGCGCAGTTCTGGCCGCTGCGGCTGGCGCGTGAGCTGGACGACGCCATCCTGCACCTGCGCCTCAACGAAGGCGAGATCGGCGTGCTGATCTTCAAGTCGCAGGGCGACCCGGCGCAAGTGCTGGCCTACGATGCGTTCCTCGACGTCAACAAGAGCCACTGGCTGGCGCGCGAGATCCTGCACTACTGGAAGCGCGTCCTGAAGCGCATCGACCTCACCTCGCGCTCGCTGGTGGCGCTGGTCGAGCCGGGCAGCTGCTTTTCCGGCACGCTCGCCGAGATCGCCTTCGCCTGCGACCGCTCGTTCATGCTGATCGGCACACCCGCGGGCGACAATCGGCCAGCGGCAACGCTCACGCTGTCGAACTTCAACTTCGGGGCCTACCCCATGAGCAACGGGCTCACGCGGCTGGCCACGCGCTTCCTGGGCGAGCCCGACAGCGTGGGCAGGGCGGAGGGCGAAACGGGCAGAGTGCTCGATGCCGAGGCGGCCGAGGAGCTGGGGCTCGTCACCGCCGCGTTCGATTCCGTGGACTGGGACGACGAGGTGCGCATCTTCCTGGAGGAGCGGTCATCGTTCTCCGCGGACGGGCTCACCGGCATGGAGGCCAACCTGCGCTTCGCCGGCCCGGAGACCATGGAGACCAAGATCTTCGGCCGTTTGACCGCCTGGCAGAACTGGATCTTCCAGCGCCCCAACGCCGCCGGCGCCGAGGGCGCGCTGAAGCGGTATGGGACCGGCGTGAAGGCGAATTTCAACCCGGAGCGAGTGTGATCGTGAGGTCGTGAAATCGCCAAGCCGTGAAATCGATTTCACGAATTCACGATCTCACGAATTCACGGGTTACCAGCAACGACCGGGAACCAAGGATCGACCGATGCCCGAGACCACCCACGTCGACTACTCGACCAAGATCCCCAACAACGTCGGGCTGATGAACGACCAGCGCGTGCTGAAGGCGCTGGAGCAGTGGCACCCGGGCTATCTGGACTGGTGGATGACCATGGGCCCGGAGGGGTTCCAGGCCTCGGATGTCTACCTGCGCACGGCCATCTCCATCGACCCCAAGGGCTGGGCCAAGTTCGACTATGTGAAGATGCCCGAGTATCGCTGGGGCATCCTGCTGGCGCCGCGCATGGAGGGGCGGCAGGTCAACTTCGGCGCCCACAAGGGCGAGGCGGCGTGGCAGGAGGTGCCGGGCGAGTATCGCGCCATGCTGCGCCGGCTGATCGTGGTGCAGGGCGATACCGAGCCCGCTTCGGTCGAGCAGCAGCGTTTCCTTGGCAAGACCGCGCCGTCTCTCTACGACATGCGCAACCTGTTCCAGGTGAACGTGGAGGAAGGCCGGCACCTGTGGGCGATGGTCTACCTCTTGCACAAGTACTTCGGCAAGGACGGGCGCGAGGAGGCCGACGAGCTCCTGCAGCGCCGCTCCGGCGACGCCGACAAGCCGCGCATGCTCGGCGCCTTCAACGAGGAGACGCCGGACTGGCTCTCCTTCTTCATGTTCACCTACTTCACCGACCGCGACGGCAAGATGCAGCTCGAAAGCCTGGCGCAGTCGGGCTTCGATCCGCTCTCGCGCACCTGCCGCTTCATGCTGACCGAGGAGGCGCACCACATGTTCGTGGGCGAGACCGGCGTGGGGCG
>DATBKR010000157.1:0-7313 GCA_036555805.1 Hyphomicrobiaceae bacterium
CCACCTATGCCATGCAGGCCTACGATGCCGCCTTGCTGATCGACAGCGCGCTGAAGGCGACCGGCGGCAAGACTGAGGACCATGATGCCGTGCGCGCGGCCCTGCGCAAGGCAGACTTCACCTCGCTGCGCGGCAAGTTCAGGTTCGGATCCAATCATTATCCGATCCAGGACTTTTATCTCGTCAAGGTGGCCAAGCGCGCGGACGGCAAGTACCAGACCGAGATCGTCTCGCGCGTCTTTGCCGACTCCGCCGATGACTACGCCAAGGATTGTCCGATGAAGTAGTGCACCGGCCCGTCGGGCCGCACTCTGGTCCGGGCGATGCGGGTGGTCGGCACGATCGAGGTGGCAATGTCGACCGCGCTGCTCCTGGTTCAGGCGCTCAATGGCCTGCAGCTGGGCGTGCTGCTGTTCCTGATCGCCGCCGGGCTCACCCTGGTGTTCGGGGTCATGGGGTTCATCAACCTCGCCCACGGCGTGCAGTACATGATCGGCGCCTACCTCGCCGCCATGTTTACGGCGTGGACAGGAAGCTTCTGGACCGGCCTGCTGCTGACCCTGCCGGCGGCGCTGGCGTTCGGCCTCGTGCTGGAGACCGCGCTGTTCCGCCGGCTTTACGGGCGCGATCATCTCGACCAGGTGCTGGTGACGTTTGCGCTCATCATCTTTCTCAACGAGGCCGTCAAGACCGTGTGGGGGGCGGCGCCGCTCGGCGTCCCGTTGCCTGAGACGCTGTCGGGCACCGTCCGACTCATGGACGGCATCCTCTATCCGGTCTACCGGCTGGTGCTGATCGGCGCGGGTCTCGCAACCGCCGGCCTGCTCCATCTGCTCGTGAGCCGGACCCGGGTCGGTATGCTGGTGCGCGCCGGCGCTTCCAACGCGCCCATGGTCTCGGTGCTCGGCGTCGACATCGAGCGGCTGTTCATGATGGTGTTCGGCTTTGGCGCCATGCTGGCCGGCTTCGCCGGCGCCATGGTCTCGCCGATCTTGTCGGTCGAGCCGGACATGGGCGACAACCTCCTGATCCTGGCGTTCGTCGTCATCGTCATCGGTGGCATCGGCTCGATCCGCGGCGCGCTGGTGGCCGCGCTCCTGGTCGGTCTGATCGATACCCTGGGCCGGGCGTTCGGTCCGCAGGCGCTGCGCTATCTGCTGGAGCCCGCCGCCGCCAGCCAGACCGGGCGGTCGCTGGCGCCGATGCTGATCTACATCTTGATGGCGGCGATCCTGTATTTTCGGCCGTCCGGTCTGTTTCCGGTACGGCGATGAGCATCGAGATGATGCGCGCCCTCGCACGATCGGCGGCGGCGCGGGCCGTCGAGGTGCCGGCCTCCACCCTGGCGCTGGCGGCGCTCGCCGGGGTGCTCGCCATCGCGCCGCTCCTCGCCCGGCTCGGCCCGGAAAGCTACATCTTGAGCCTCCTCACGCGGGCGATGATCCTCGCCATCGCCGTGGTGTCGCTCGATCTCCTCGTCGGTTACGGCGCGCTGGTCTCGCTCGGCCATGCGGCATTCCTGGGGATTGGGGCCTACGCGGTTGCCATTCTGTCCTCCCACGGCATTGCCGATGTCCTCGCGCACCTGGTCGTGGCGGTGGCCGCGGCGGCGTTGTTCGCCGCCGCGACCGGCTCGGTCTCGCTCAAGGCCTCCGGCGTCTACTACATCATGAGCACGCTGGCGTTCGGGCAGATGCTGTTCTTCCTGGCGGTGTCCCTCTCGGCCTACGGCGGCGACGACGGCATCACGCTGCCGGGGCGCAGCCTCCTCCTCGGTTTGCGGGCGTTCGCGAGCGACATCGGGTTTTACTATGTAGTGCTGGCGGCGCTGCTCGGCGCCTATGCGCTCATCCGCTCAATCGTCGCCTCGCGCTTCGGGCGGGTGCTGCGTGGCGTCCGCGAGAACCCGGTGCGCATGCAGGCGATCGGCTTCGCCCCGTTCCCCTACCAGCTGGCGGCCTGCATCATCGCCGGCGCGATGTGCGCAGTGGCGGGCGTGCTGCTCGCCAACCAGACGGAGTTCGTCTCCCCTGCCTACATGACGTGGCAGCGCTCGGTCGAGCTGCTCGCCATGGTGATCCTCGGCGGGCTTGGCACCCTGCACGGGCCGATCCTCGGCGCCATCGTCTTCGTGCTGCTGGAGGAGGCATTGTCGGGCCTCACCGAGCACTGGAAGCTCATCTTCGCGCCGCTGCTGGTCCTAGTCGTGCTGGAGGGCAAGGGCGGGCTGGTCGGGCTCGTGACGCGCCTGCGAGGCGGCTGCAATGGCTGATCCCCTGCTGGCAGTCCAGGGACTGAGGAAGAGCTTCGGCTCGCTGGTGGTGAGCGACGGCATCTCTCTCGAATTTGCGTGCGGCGAGTTGCACGCGCTCATCGGGCCAAACGGCGCCGGCAAGACGACGCTGATCCACCAGCTCTCGGGGCTCATGCCGAGCGATGCCGGTCGGATCGTGTTCGACGGCGAGGACGTGACGCGGCTCGACATGGCGAGCCGCGCGCGCAGAGGGCTGGTGCGCTCGTTCCAGATCACCTCGGTGCTGCCAGCGTTCTCGGCGCTGGAGAACGTGGCGCTCGCGGCCCAGGCGCAGGCCGGATCGAGCTTCCGCTTCCTGGTGCCGGCTGCCGCCGAGGAGGCCCTTAATGCGACGGCTCTGGCAGCGCTCGGGCGCGTCGGCCTGGAGCGGCGGGCACAGGTGCGCGCCGGCAGCCTCTCGCACGGCGAGAAGCGGCTGCTGGAGGTCGCCATCGCGCTCGCCGCCGGGCCGAAGCTCTTGCTGCTGGACGAGCCGCTCGCCGGCCTCGGACAGGACGAGTCCGAGGCCAGCATCCGGCTGCTCGCCGAGCTCAAGCGCGAGCTCACCATCGTCCTCGTCGAGCACGACATGGACGCCGTGTTCGCTCTCGCCGATCGCGTCAGCGTGCTGGTCTACGGACGCGTGATCGCCACGGGATCGCCGGCCGCCATCCGGGCCGATGCGGCCGTGCGCGCGGCTTACCTCGGCGAGGAGGAGCCGGCGTGATGCTCAGCATCGAGCGACTGGAGGCCGGATACGACGGGGCGCAGGTGCTGTTCGGCGTCGATCTCAAGGTCGGCCCCGGCGAGGTGGTCGCGATCCTTGGCCGCAATGGCATGGGCAAGACCACCACGGTCCGCGCCCTGTTCGGCCTTTTACCGCCAAGCGCAGGCCGCATCATTTTCGAAGGCGAGGACCTGGCCGGGCGGCCGCCCTTCGTGATCGGCCAGCGCGGCCTGAGCCTGGTTCCCGAGGGACGCCAGGTGTTCCCCACGCTCACCGTCGAGGAGAACCTCGTGGCGACGGCGGGGGCACGCTTCGGCGCGCCGCGCTGGACGTTGCCCGGCATCTACAACCTGTTCCCGCGCCTTGCCGAGCGCCGGCACCGCCTCGGAGCTGAGCTCTCGGGCGGCGAGCAGCAGATGCTGGCGATCGGCCGCGCCCTCATGACGAACCCGAAGCTCATTGTCCTCGACGAGGCCACCGAGGGCCTGGCGCCGCTGATCCGCACGGAGATCTGGGCCTGCCTCGCTCTCCTCAAGGCTGAGGGCGGGGCGATCGTCGTGATCGACAAGAACGTGGAGGCGCTGACACGTCTCGCGGATCGTCATGTGGTGATCGAGAAGGGCCGCGTCGCCTGGGCCGGTACCAGCGCCGAACTCAGCGCCGACCGCTCGATCAAGGAGCGCTATCTGCACGTCGGCACGAGCGCAGGCGCCGCGGCTGACGCCGGCGCGGAGTTCAGCACCGACAAGCCGGCCGAGGAGCGCGACTTGCACGTCGGCATGGTTGAGGCCGGCGGCCGGGCCGCTGCCGATGCCGGCCCTATCCCCGACAAGCCGGTCGAGATCGAGAAGCGCGATTTGGATGTTGACACCAGCGAGAGCAGACTGGGGAATGGAAAGATGGACACCATGACGATGCCACCCACCACCGCCAAGGCCGCCATACGGATGCCTCCTGGCATCACCAAGGCGGGCGAAGGATTCGACCACATCTCCTGGAACATCCTGGGGCAGACCTATGTGCCCAAGCAGGTCAGCGAGGCCTCGTTCTCCTGGCACGCGACGTTCCCGCCCGGCACCTTCGTGCCGCCGCACATCCACCCGACACAGGACGAGTTCATCTACATGCTGGAGGGGCAGTTCGAGTTGATGCTCGACGGCAAGACGATCTTTTCCAGCCCCGGCGACCTGATCCGCATGCCGATGGGCCTTCCGCATGGCATCTTCAACAAGTCGGACCGCATCGTGAAGTGCTTCTTCTGGGTGGCTCCGACGCGCCGTCTCTACGACCTGTTCTGGGCGATCCACAATATGCCCGAGCAGACGCCAGCGGAGGTCGTCGCTTTGTCGGCGAAGCACGAGGTCGATTTCCTGCCGCCTCCGGACGAGGCGAAGTAGCGACCGAATGCACAGGGACGTGAAGCCATGATAGTTCTTGTCGCAGGCGCGGGCATCGGCGGGCTGACGCTTGCGCTGATGCTCAAGGAGCGGGGCATCGAGTCGCTCGTCTATGAGCAGGCGAGCGAGGTGCGCGAGGTCGGGGTCGGCATCAACACGCTGCCGCACGCCATCAAGGAGCTTGCCGCGCTCGGTCTCCTGCCGGCGCTCGATGCCGCGGCGATCCGCACCAAGGAGCTGATCTACATCAACCGCCTCGGCCAGGAGATCTGGCGCGAGGCGCGCGGCACCGACGCCGGCTTCGAGTTTCCGCAATTCTCCGTGCACCGCGGCCGGCTGCAGAAGATCATCTATGATGCGGTGATCGCCAGGCTCGGGCCGGGTTCGGTGCGCACCGGCTGGCGCCTTGCCGGGTTCGTCCAGGACGAGGGCGGCGTGACGGCGCATTTCGTCGACTCCGCCTTCGGCACGTCGAGCGAGACGGTGCGGGCCGAGGTTCTGGTCGGCGCGGATGGCATCCACTCGGCGGTGCGCGAGACCTTCTATCGCAAGGAAGGACCGCCGAGCTGGCAGGGCGTCATGCTGTGGCGCGGCGCTGCCGACTGGCCGACGTTCCTCTCCGGGCGCTCGATGTACATCGGCGGCGGCATGGGTGCGAAGCTGGCGCTTTATCCGATCGCGCCAGGCGAGCGCTCGGATACGCGGCTCACCAACTGGGCGATCGCCATCAAGATCGCCGACGACGCCGTCTCCCCGCCGCCCAAGGACAGCTGGTCCCGCGTCGGTCGAATGGACGACGTCGTGCCTTATTCGCGGCGGTTCAACGTGCCGGGCGTCGACGTGGAGGGTTTGGTGCGGGCCACTGGAACCTGCTACGAGTATCCGATGTGCGACCGCGATCCGCTGCCGCACTGGAGCTTCGGCCGGGTGACCCTGCTCGGCGACGCGGCACATCCGATGTACCCGGTGGGGTCGAATGGGGCCGCCCAGGCCATCCTCGACGCGCGCTGTCTCGCCGATCGGCTCAAAAAGGCCGAGCACCCGATGCAGGCGCTGGCCGAGTACGAGGCCGAGCGCCTGCCCAGGACCGCCGAGATCGTCCGCCTCAACCGGACCGGCGGACCGGAGCGGGTGATCGACGAGGTCGAGAAGCTGGCACCGGCCGGCTTCGAGTATGTCGACCGCGTGCTGAGCCGCGCCGACCGCGAGGCGATCGTCAAGGGCTATGCAGGGAAAGCCGGATTCGCGCTCGCGCAGGTGAACAGGGCATAACACTGCCTCTTCCACCGGAGTCCAGAGCGTTTTACAGATTTCGGACGGAAGTTCATAGGCCTCGCACCGTTGGCGTCTTGTCCGGCCGGCGCTACCGGGCGTTCAGTCCGGCACAGGGCGCCGCGACCGGGCCGACGCAACCTTGTCTTGGAGAGCGCGATGACGGTCCGCATGATGGTGCTGAACGGTCCCAACCTCAATCTGCTGGGCGTGCGCGAACCGCACATCTACGGCACCACGACGCTTGCCGCCATCGAGGCGAGCTGCCGGGAGTTCACCGAGGCCGCGGGTTTCGGCCTCGCCTTCCACCAGTCCAACCACGAGGGCGCGCTCATCGACCTCGTCCACCAGGCGCGCACTGGGGCCGACGCCATCGTCATCAACCCGGCCGCGCTGTCCTTCACCTCCATCGCCCTTCTCGACGCGCTCAAGGCCTTCGACGGGCCGGTGGTGGAGGTGCACATCTCCAACATCCACGCCCGCGACGAACTGCACCGGCACTCGATCGTCTCAGGCGTGGCCCGCTGCGTCATCTGCGGCGCCGGCCCCTACGGCTACATCCTGGGCCTGCAGGCGGCGGCGCGATTGGTGTCAGACCCTCCGGGTCCGGCACCTTCGGAAGCTCGGTGAACCCGTTGCAGCCCTGGTCCTCCCAGTAGCCGCCGGTGTAGTGGATGGCAGGCCGCTGCCGCGGGGCACGCTGAACTTCGGCCTCGGCGACGCTGTTCACGGGACTGTCATTGGCGCGGGTAGGTGTGTTCAGGGGACTAAACGTGACTGCTCCAGCGTTTATGGACCAGCCAACTTTTCGGGAGGATCCCATGCCTTCGCTCGTGCCTGCAACACGCCTGACCTCGGGAGAACTGCGCCGCGCCCTCGGCGCGGTTGCCCTGGGCGCGACCCTTCTCGCCTCGGCTGTCTGGGCGCAGAGCGCGCCCATGCGCGTGCGCGGCACCATTGAGCGCGTCGACGGCGGCGTCTACATCGTCAAATCGCGCGACGGCGCCGAGTTGAAGCTGAAGCTCGCCGCCAACGGCAAGGTGTCGGCGATCGTGCCGGCCAAGCTCGCGGACATCAAGCAGGGCCAGTACATCGGCGTTGCCGCCATTCCGCAGGCAGACGGCAGCCAGAAGGCGCTCGAGGTGACGATCTTGCCAGAGGCGTTGCGTGCCATTGAAGGCTTCGGACCGTGGGATCTCCAACCCAAGAGCACCATGACCAACGCCAACGTCGAGGCGACGGTGGCCTCCAACGACGGCCAGATGCTGACGCTCAAATACAAGGACGGGGAGAAGAAGATCATCCTCCCGCCCGGCATCCCGATCGTCACGTTCGCTGCCGGTGATGTGAGCGACCTGAAGCCGGGCGCCAAGATCTTCGTCGGCGGCGCCAAGAAGCTCCCCGATGGCACCCTGGAGACGTCGCGCATCAACGTCGGCAAAGGCACCGCCCCGCCGATGTAGCGCGGTGGATTGGGGTCGGACCCGCGGGGGTCTGGCCCCTGGCTCCCACCGCTGTTGCGGAAGGGGGCGAAACGCCCGTTGCATCAAGCTGCCGGGTCCAGTGCCTCGCGCACGGCATCCGGAATGCGGGCGATCACCATGAGGTAGGCGCGCGCGGCCTG
>DATBKR010000158.1:0-12072 GCA_036555805.1 Hyphomicrobiaceae bacterium
GACTACACCCGACACCCGAGCCCACCGGGAGGGCACATGCCACAGCTCAATCCGCACAGGCCGCTCAGCCTGACAGGCGAGAGATGGCTGGTGCATTTGGCGGACCCTGCGCAGCGCGTGGCGGCGCCGGCGGGTTTCCCGGACGTGACAGAGGTAGATGCGCTGCTCGCGGCGGCCGAGCGCCACGGCGTGCTGCCCGCCGTGACCCGCGCGCTTGCCGCGCGGCTGGAGCAGCACGGCGAGTGCCGGCTCCGTGACGCGGACACCGTCAGCGCCGCGCTCGGCGCTGCCCGCCGCAAGGTTGTGAACCAGACCGGCTTCGGCCTGCTCCTCTCCCATCACGCTGGGAATGTCATTCGGGCTCTCTCGGGTGCCGGTATCGCAGCTGCCATCGTGAAGGGTGCGTCTTTTGCTCGCCGGCTCTATCCCGACGCTGCCCTGCGCACCTTCACCGATGTGGACGTTCTTCTACCCAAAGCCCAGCGTGAAGGCGCCGCCCGGGTTATGCGCGACCTTGGCTTCGAGCTGCTCGAGATCGACGATCGCCGCGGTAAGGACTATCAGGAGCAGAAATGGGTCCTGCCGATGCGCCGCGACGTGATGATCGAGCTGCATTCCAATCTCGTCCACTCGCCCAAGCTGCGCGGTGCCATGTCGATCCGCTACGAGGACGTGCGCGCCGCCGGCGAGGGCGACAGCAATGCGCCCACGGCGCTCTTGCTCGTGGGGGCGGCGCATGCCGCTGTGGGCCATCAATGCGACCGGCTCCAGCACCTGGTGGATATCGTGCAGGCGGTGCGTGGTGCCGCCGGAGCGGTCGACCAGGAGCGTCTTGCTTGCGTCGCGCGGCGGTGCGGGGTGGCGCTCGCTGTTGCCGCCGCCATCGATCTCGGGGGACGGACCATCAACGAGCCGGTCGCGACCGAGCTGGCGCGGCGCGTGCTGCCAGGCCGGCTCGGCCGCTTGCCTGGGAGGCTCCTCACGCCCGGCCTCGTGCTCCGGGCGCAAAGCGGGACCCGGGCGCGCGGATCCTGGCGGCGCAAGATCTTCCGTCAGGTGCTGGGCGCCGGTGTTGCGTAGTCGACCGGATCGAGCGTGCTGAGGACGCATCTCGCCAGCGTCGCGAGTTCGCCGCCGACATTCAGTTCGAGTGCTGGCATTGCGGTGGCCGCGCGCGCCAAGCTGTGGAATCGCGCCAGCTCGGGCTCCAGGACTCCACGCCGGGACCCGAAGATGTTGTCGGCCGCAAGCAGCGCCAGCAGGTCGGCCTTCCGGACTCGGCGCAAGCGGTGCTGCCCCGAGACGCGACGGCCAAGCACGATGAGCGCGGCCAGGGATACCGGCCGCGGCGGCAATACCTCGACGGCGGATTGCAGTGCAGTGCGTGCGACGCTCTGCTCGCCTTCGGCGTTCCAAACGTCACCGAGCACGCCGCCGATCTCGGGCAGCAGCTCGGCGGTGCGCCGGTGCACCTTCAAGGGTCTCGGCAGGCCCCAGGCGCTGAGCCCGGCACCCGAGCCTTCCCCCACGCGCGCGAGCACCGTGGCGTCGTCGGTCATGAGCGCGAAACCTTGCGCGGCCAACGCCAGCGCAGTCGTCGTCTTTCCAACTCCGCTCGGAGCGAGGATGGCGACGGCCGCCTCCCGCTGCGGCATCCGCAGCGACGCCGCATGCAGCAGGACCTGTCCTGATGCCGTCAGGACCGCGTCGAGAAGTAGAATGCCCGCGCTGCCGCCGATCAGCATCTCGGCTCCCGGTGCCACCTGGATGTGAGCTTTGCGCCGGCTCGTCGAGTAGCGTAAGGAGAGACGGTCCGGCACGAGAAGCCAGCGGGTCCCGTCCGTCTCCTGGCTGAGGTGGCAAGGCATGCGCTCCGGTAAGGAACTGTCATAGAGCAGCTCTGCGCCACGAGGCGCCGCTAAGGGGACGCCCCTCGCAATCGTGACATGGAACACGCCCGTTCTTGGCGCCGGCGATCCGCCCAACTCGTTCAGGTAAGACAGGAGAGGCGCGAGCAGCGCCGCTTCCGAGACCTCGATGCGCACCAGCGCGCCATTGAGATCGTACCAGTGCTCGGCCAACGTTCCGATCCTTCATGCGCGCTGGCCCGGCCCGCGCATTGGCGTAGCCGGTAACAGGCCGTGGTCGGTATAGGAGAGGACCTCGACCAGGGTCGAGGTGGCGGGGTCGAGGGCGGCGCTCAGCATGAGCTCTCCGCTCAGCGTGATCCAGCAATGGGCCGATAGCACGCCGTTCGAGACACTGGTCCGGTCGATCCCAAAATGGAGTTCGGGCCGGTAGCCGGCGAGCCGGAGGAACCGCGTGGCCAGCAGGCCCCGCCGCAAGCACGGGCGATCGCGCATGAGCACGGGGTCGCCGGTAAACCGTTGTACCGAGCGGACGATATAGTCCGCAGCGAGGCCACGGTAGGGCACCCGCGTCCCCACTTCCACAAGTCGCATCAGAGACTTGAGGCCACGATGCCAGGCCAGGAACGGCAACAGACGGGCCCAGATCCACAGGTTCAGCTGGAAACGCGCCTTGCGCAGCAGGGTCATGGCACGCTGACAATGCCCTCCTTCTGCAGCTCGTCCACAAGCAGGCTGAGATCGCTGTGCAGGGCGTCCTTGGGAACCTCGAACTCGTCGAGCACGACCTGAACCAGATCGGCGAAGCTGCGCCGGCCGTCAACCGCAGCCAGGAACACCGAGGTGGTGTCGTTGCAGGTGAAAAGCTGGCCCGAGCCAACCTTCAGCACCACACCGCCTTCGCCCTCGCCGAGAGGTTGGAACGAGATGCCCTCGGCCAGGGATAGCACCATGGTATCTTGGATCAACGTCGCCCCCGTCTCTATCATATATCTGCCAGCATAGGCTTTGGCTAGGAGCGGCACCAGCGCGGGTAGGGCTCGAGGCCTCTCTCGGTGTGGACAGCCGCCCCGTGGCACTCGGCACCAACCGCGCCCGCCGCCGGAGCCCGCCACCCGGAGGGCGATCCGAGCGGGGATTGAGCACGGTCGTTGGTTCTCGCGCATACCGTACGTCACGAGCGTTGCTCAACTATCACAGTCCCGAGACAAATGGATCAGCCTTCCTCGACACAGTGTGATGACTCCTATAGCTCGTGCGTATTCAGTCATAGGGGGAAGCAGATGAAGTCCTCGCAGACGAAGCGCCGTTACGAGCGCCCGACGCTGGT
Source organism: Hyphomicrobiaceae bacterium (assembly GCA_036555805.1). Classification (GTDB taxonomy): domain Bacteria; phylum Pseudomonadota; class Alphaproteobacteria; order Rhizobiales; family Hyphomicrobiaceae; genus AWTP1-13. The sequence goes on from DATBKR010000158.1 coordinate 3,199, forward strand.
CAAGAAGGGCCGGTTGGAGAAGATCGTGGCCGTGAGCGGCCAGCCGCAAGATGCCTCCACCTAGAACAACGTCTTCGATGGTCCAGTAGGCTTCTGCCTGCTGACGGCTTGCACCGCGTCGGAGTGCTGGGTAAGGAGCGGGGCAGCGGCAGCGCGCTCCAACGAGGGATTATCGGTTGCCAGTCGAGCCTTCGTAGGTGCTTGGGGTGGGCGGCGAGCAGAGAAACGTCGTCTGCCTGTGTGTCGACGACCGCATGCTCATCCCCGCCTTTTTCGTCGCGGATGCCGCGAGAAAGGCGGCGCGGCCTGATGGGCCAAGCTTCGACATCCTGATTTTTGTGCCGGCCGAGCACGTCACCGCCGCGCACCGCGAGTGGGCCGCCGCGCGCGGCATCGGGCTGTGCCATGATGTCGACTTCGCTCGAATCAGCGATGTCCCGCTTGCGTACACGCGGCTGTCGACCGCCGTCCTGGTGAAACTGCTGCTCGCCGAGCATCTCGCAGGTCGCTACGACAAGATTCTCTGTCTCGACGCCGACCTCGTCGTCAAGGCCGATATCGGCGGTATCTTCCGTCTCGACATGGGCAGGCATGCGATCGCGGCAAGGCCTGTGGGCCGCACTTGGGCGGATGCAACGCAAGATCACAAGGAGTGGATGCTCGGTCACTTCCGTAGGCTCGGCCTGACGCCGCCATACCGGTATTTCAACGCTGGCGTGTTGCTGATCCACGTTGCGAATTGGAACCGGCAGCAGCTGACGCGTCGGGCGCTTGCCTACATCAGGAGGAACGCAGACATCTGCGTTCTCCCCGATCAGGATGCCCTCAGTGCGCTTCTCAACGGCAATCTGCTCGATCTGTCGCTGGTCTGGAACGCCCGCCCCCCCGGTCCGGATAATCTCTCGGGGGCCTGCATCGAGCCCGTCATCGTCCACTATGCCGGGCCGTTGAAGCCTTGGATGCGCTTCAGGAAGCAAAAGGGCCTGTTCCAGGACATAGAAGCTTATCGTCTCTATCAGGATTTCCTCCGCGACACGCCTTGGCGCGCCTGGCTCAGGCAGCAGTGGACCCGCCGCGACCTTGCCCTTGCCATCCGCCACGAGGCCAAGAAGCGCTTGAGGCGCCTGCTCGGGAAGGAGCGAGCCCCGACGCGGGCGGAGCGGCAGTCCAAGGAGACGATGCTTCGGCAGTACTGCGCGGAGACGCCGTTTGCCGACGTGGTGCAGGGGATCACCCGGCAGGAAGGCAGCCGGTTGCAGCTGGCCGCCACTCAGCCAAAGAGCCGTCCGGGTACCCTCAACGACTGACCGACCGCATCCGGATCGCTGACAATCGCCAATGGCTGCGCTCGGTGCTGCGACCGTTCGCGTCAGAAACTGGCACACTCGCGAGAGGCGCATCACGGACGCTATCGGATCGCTGCGGCTATGGCCGGCGCGGGAGCAGGCCGGCTCGACGTCGGCGGTGAACCCTGGACGGCTTGCTCGGGTGGTAACCTCGCATGGCGCTGACGCGCGTTGCGCAAGCTGCTCCCAGGCTGAGCCGGCGTGTATGCCATTCCACGCACGCATGCCGCACGAAGAGCAGTGCGCGCCAGCCCCTGCGTTGAGCCGATCGGGTCATGGCCGACGGCAAAAATTGGCACTGAACCTCCGGACGCTTACGGAGCAATGAGCGGAGCAAGACGGCCACAAGCCTGAAGTCGTTCACCGTGCGTTCGCTCGAAAAAAAATCGCGACGCACGGGAACGCAGCGGGCAGTCGCCACATCCAATGTGCAGGACGGACAGCAGGGGCTCACGATATCGGAGCCTTGCAAGCTGCCTCCACGAAGGTATCGCCGAATATGGCAAGGCGAGGAGCATCGCCGCGTTGCCCGAAAAGTTCAAGAAGTGAAGGAAGGTTCCGCAATGATCACCTATGCACTGCTGGCCTTTGCGATTGCAGCCATCGGCGGTCTGGTTCTGGCTTCGCACGTCCTGCGCGCGAAGCTGGCACCCTGGCCCCTGTCCCTGCTGCATGCGGCTCTCGGCGCGACAGGCCTTCTCCTTCTGATCGCGGTCCTGCTGCAGGGCGCGGCACCGCAGCGTGTTCTTATCGGTTTTGTCCTGCTGCTGGTTGCGGCGCTCGGCGGGTTCTTTCTCGCCTCGTTCCATCTGCGCCAGCAGCTGCCGCCCAAGGCTGTCGTGCTGGCTCATGCCGGTGTTGCGGTGGTGGGCTTTCTGACACTCCTCAGCCAGATGCTCTGATGTCACGTCACCCGCTGCATCCGGCCATCGTGCATTTCCCTATTGCGTGCTGGACCTTGGTTGTCGTGGCCGATTTCGCCAGCCTCCGCATTGGCGAGACGGCTTGGCAATGGTCGGGCGGCCTGCTCGCGGTCGGCTGCTGCATGGCGCTCCTGGCCATGCTGGCCGGGCTGATGGAGTTGCCGCGCGTTCCCGATGGTCCGGCGCTGCGTGACACCTATCTGCATATGGGGGCGATGATTGTTGCCCTCACGTTCTTCGCCCTGCGGCTGCTTCTGCGGCTGGACCATATGCAACCGTTGGCGCCAGACGGCCTATCGCTGCTTCTCGATGCCGGCGGTTTCCTTGCCCTTGTGGCGGGGGGCTGGCTTGGCGGGCGCCTGGTCTACGGCCACGGCATCGGTCGCGGTTGAGCGCGGACGGGTCCATGCATCCGAGGAAGGGCGCACTGCGTCCAGAAAGGCGATCTGGTAAGCTACAAGGAGGATGGCAAGACTCTAGCCGTCGCCATGATCGGACGCGACGTGCAGGCTCCGGAACAGGCGTGGATGCCGGCCGGTTCGAGCTGAGCTCAGGCGCGGTCGCAAAGCGGGAGCGGATGCCGTTCGGCACGAACCAGCCATGCTGCAAGGGGGGAGCGCAAAGCCACACGCTGATGAAAGGACAGCCTTCGTCTTCGCTGGAGGCGGTAGCCTCGGTGCGATCCAGGTCGGCATGCTGCACGCTCTGCTGGAGGCTGGACTCCGGCCGGATTTCGTCGTCGGCTCGTCGGTCGGCGCCATGAATGCCGCGTACTTTGCCGGTGCGCCGGATGTTGCGGGCGTGTCGCGGCTGGCAGACATCTGGTTGAGCCTCCGGCGCGCGGACATCTTCCGCTTGACGCTGTCGAGCGCTTTGAGCCTCTTCCGCCGCCCCGACAGCATCGTCGATCCGAGCCGCCTGCGGCACTTGATCGAGGCCAACCTTTCCTTTGCGCGGCTCGAAGATGCGCGCATTCCCCTTCATGTCATGGCGACGGACCAGCAGGGGGTGGGCGTCCGGCTCTCGACCGGCCCGGCAGGGGACGCCATTCTGGCAAGCGCCGCCGTGCCTGGGATCTTTCCGCCCGTCGCGATAGACGGCCGCCACTTGATGGACGGCGCAATTGCAGCGAACACACCGCTGCGCCTGGCTGTCGAGCTTGGCGCAACGCGGATCATCGTGCTGCCGACCGGCTATGCATGCGCACTCGAAGAGCCACCGAAGGGGGTGATCGCCAAGGCCCTGCATGCGGTGACTCTGCTGATCGCATGGCAGTTGATGCACGAGATCGACGTGATACCGCAGGGCATTCAGGTGCATATGGCACCAGCGCTCTGCCCGCTCGAAATCTCGCCCTTCGACTTCTCCGCCTCGGGGCAGCTCATAGAGCGTGCAAAGCGATCGACGAAAAAATGGATCGACGCCGGCGGCCTGGCGCGTCAGGCCCGCTCGCGGGAGCTTTCGGCACATCACCATTGATTCATGTCGTCAGCACCGGAAACAGGCAATATCGTTGCGGGTCGATCACCCGACTGCAGATCGTCCGGGTTCGCCATCGGCAGCCGTTGGCACTGGCCTACCGGAGGTGCACGGATCAGCAGTGGGCTGGTAGGGTCGGCCTCGCCGTTGCGGCCGGCCTCGCCTACTTCGAGGTTGCCGAGATATCGGGTGGCGCGATTGCGCACGCTGAGCCGCTGCTCAGCGGATGCGCGAAAGAATGCGTCCGAGAACACTCCGGTTGCTGGCAGGCACCGGGGAATGGCATCTCTTGTTCTCGATAGGAGTCATCACATCGGGGTCTGGAACAGCGGCATAGAGACGCTCGATCGTATCGGCCCGCCGTTCGCAGACAGCAAGTTGATTGATGTACCCCTTGTCGGTGATCTCGCCATGGTCGATGGATGGCGGGTCGTCCAGAAGAATGGCGCACGCGACGCGCATGCTGCTCGCGCCGTTGACGCCGTCATTGTACGTCCTCAATCCGGCCAGCAGGTGCGAGCGAATCTTCTCCGACCCGGCAATCCCTTTGAGGGTCAGGCCGTCGTCCCCTGTCATCGCCTTGCAGGCCGCAAGACTTGGGAAAATCAGAAGACCGATGTGATCGCGATCCCGGCCGATGACCACCACGTCCTGCAGCACCGGACTGCAGGCCGCGATGACGCCAAGGCGAACCTGCCCGGAATGCACCCAGCTGCCGGACAGGAGCTTGAAGTCCTCGGCCACGCGGCCGTCGAACACGATCCCCTTGGCCGGATCGCTCGGATCGGCGAGCTTTCCGGCATCGCCGGTCTTGTAATAGCCCTCCTCGTCGAAGGCAGCCGCGGTCAGATCGGGGCGCTGCCAGTATCCAGGTGTGACGACCGCGCCCCTGACCCGCAACTCAGCCTTGAAGGCCGACGGCGCGATCTTGATCTCGACGCCCGGAGCCGGGATGCCGATCACGCCGGCCCTCTCGATGGTGTAGTGGACGCTCGTCGCAGTCGAGGTTGTTTCGGTCGTCCCCCACGACGACACCATGCGGACGCGCCCGCCGCGCGTCCTGATCGACAATCGCTCAAGCCGGTCCCACAGGTTCTGCGGCAGCGACGCGCCCGCGTAGAAGATGAGGTCGAGGTTGCGGAAGAAGCACTCGGCCAGGGACGGATCGCGTTCCAAGTAGGGCAGCAGCATATCGAAGCCGCGCGGCGCGTTGAAATAGATGGTGGGCGAGACGTCGCGAAGGTTGGCCACCGTTTTCTCGATGAGGCCCGGCGCCGGCCTTCCTCCGTCGATGTACAATGAACCCCCGTTGCGGAGGACGATGTTGAAGTTGTGGTTGGCGCCGAACGCGTGGCTCCAGGGCAGCCAGTCGAGAATAACAGGCGGACACCGGCCCAGGAACGGCCAGCATTGGGCGATCGACTGCTGGTTCGCGGACAGCATGCGGTGGGTGGTGACAACCCCCTTCGGCTCGCCCGTGGAACCGGACGTGAAGAGAATCTTGGCCACGCCGTCCGGGCTGATGCGGTCGAATGCGCGGGCAACCGCCTCCGTGACCCGCGTTTGCAGCTGGGCGGCAAGATCGCTGGTCGCGAGACCGGCAATGCGGCCCTCGCTGACGACGATCTCCTCGTTTTTGATCGGCAGCGACCTTATTGCGTTCGCGTAGAGGGCCGCTTCGCGGGCATAGATCATGCGCGGCCGCGTCAGTTCAAAGATCTTCCTGAGCTTGCCGAAATCCCGGCTCATCAGCGAGTAGGCGGGCGATACGGGAACGACCGGGACACCCACATACAGACCCGCGAGCGTCATCTTCGCGAGATCGATGCTGTTCTCGGAGAGCAGCATCAGCGGCTGTTCGGCCGACATGCCCCTGTCGATCAGCGCCTGGCCGAGCGCTTCGACGGCGGCCAGCATTTCGGCGTAGTGCACCCGTCGCCAACTGCCGTCGCTCGCCCGCTCGGCCAGCAAGAGTGCGCGAGGCTTCTCCTTTGCCCAGCGCCGAAGATAGACGCCGAGCTGATGGGGATATGCCTGCAATCGTTGCGGTGAGCGGAGGATCTTTTCGCCGTTGGCGCGCTGCTCCACGCTCACTCGTGCATCCGCAAAGTGAAGGTGGTTGAAAGGCGGCTTTGCCGTCATCCTACTCTCCCTGGTTCGGCAACGTCGGGCTTGCGCTGTACTGGTTGCGCTTCTCGCTGCTGGGCGGCCACGTCGCCTCACATAGCCGCCACGCATTGAGCGGCAGCAGCCCGAGATGGAGAAGGAGGATCGGGGTCAGGTCGCCGAGGTAGCCATAGCCTATGAAGGCGACGTTGCTGGCAATGGCGACAAGCCGCAGCGGCACCATGGCCTCCATATAGAAGGCGGCGAACACCAGCCCAGACGCCATCCAGCCGACGATCTCCGCGAAACACATCCGGTTTCCCTTCCGCGCCTGCGATCAAGATCTTTGTGGACTGAATAACGGAGTTATAAATGTCAAGTCAATTGACTGTCTCGGTTATTTATGATGCAGTGCGGCGACAGCGGACATTCGGGAGTGGATCGCGATGCCCAGAACCAATGAGCGTGCGCCGACGGTCCAGCCCGCGCGCCGGCCTTCGGAGCATCCCCGCCGTCCGCGCATCGAAACGTCGGTGGAGGAAGCCATCCTCGCTGCCGCGTTCGAGCACCCGGGGCACGGGCAGGATCGCGTGGCGCGCGAATTGGCTCATCGCGGCATTCTCGCGTCTGCCTCCGGTGTCCGCTACGTCTGGCAACGGCACGACATCGCGACAGTCGACAAGCGCGTTCGGCTCATCGAGCGCAGGCTGGGAGAAGCGGGAGCCGGATGGACCGACGAGCAGCGCGCCACGCGTGAGCGCACTGACGCCATCAGACGGGCACGGGAGTCCGCTGCCGGCTTTGTCGTGTCGCGGGCTGACAGTGGGTCTCGAAGCGCCTTCATCGTCGCGGTCGCGGCGAAGCTCCTGCGCGAGAACAGCTACGACGCCACGTCGCTGCGCGACATCGCCAAGGCGGCGGGCATACCTGTCGGCTCGCTCTACTACCACTTCCGGACCAAGGAAGACTTGTTCTCAGCCGTCTACGCGGAGGGCATCCGGCGCCTCACGGCCGCCGTCCGGAAGGCAATCGGCCAGCTCACGGAGCCCTGGCAGCGGCTGGAGGCCGCGTGCGCCACGCATCTCGAGGAGCTGTGCGCGGGAGACGATTTCACCGCGGCGGCAATCCCGACCGATCTCCCGCGCGTCAGCGGGAGCATGCGCCAGAAGCTGGCGCAGATAAGCGACAGCTACGAAGCGATCCTGCGGGACTTGGTCGCTCAACTCCCGATCGCACCGGGAACATCGCGCAGCCTGGTCAGACTGCAGCTCCTGGGCGCGCTGAATTGGACGCGCGTCTGGTTCAAGTCAGGCAAGTGCCCCGCCCAGGACGTCGGCCGCCAGTTCGTCCGCACCATGCGCTACGGGCTGCAGCCATGCCGCCCCCAGGTCATCGCCCGGCGCTCTCGGTGACGGGCCGAACCCGGTTCGTGGCGGTGCGACCACAATGTCTCCTTTTGGCACCCTTGCCCCGGGCGTTTACGGAGCAATGGACGGAGCAAAGCGGGTGGGCACCTGACCTTGTTCGGTCTCCGTTCAAAAACCGCGGAATTTCGTTCCATTGAAAGCCGACCTGCACAAGAGCCCACACCGCGCGCCCGTGGTTTAGACGATCTCCGGCAATCGCGCAGGCAGCACTTCTGTCGGTCGTTGACGGGACATCGATCTGTGACGCTGGAGCAGAGCGCTCTTGTAAATCTCCGCCTTCAGGCTAGCATGGATGGACCCAAAGGGGATGGGGTCCCCCAAAACCGCCGACGAGGCTGATGACTCCTACCGCTAGCAACGGTGGAGCGTCCGCCCCGCGCGATGCCCGAGTTGCGAGGCTCGGGGCGCGAAAAGAAGGAGAGCGGTGATGGGAAACATCTGGCTTCAATCTGCATTGTGGATGGCCTTGGCGCTGCTGGCAGCCATTGGCTCGATGTGGATCACGATCTCGGCGGCTCTGTTTGAGATCATCATAGGCGCGATTGCCGGCAACACCATCGGGCTGCCACTCACGCCCTGGATCGACTACATTGCCAGTTTCGGCGCCATCGTCCTCACCTTCCTTGCCGGCACGGACATCGATCCCGCCGTCGTCAAGAGAAATTTGTGGTCGAGCGTGACGATCGGACTGATGGGGTTCTTTGCGCCCTACCTTGGCTGCCTGCTGCTGGCGCGGTACGGCCTCGGCTGGCCGTGGCCGCAAGCCCAAATCGCCGGCATCGCGCTCTCGACTACGTCTGTTGCGGTCGTCTACGCGGTGATGGTCGAGACCGGCTACAACCGCACCGAGCTTGGGAAAATCATTCTTGCCGCTTGCTTTATCAACGACATTGGGACGGTGCTGGCGCTGGGGCTCGTATTCGCGAACTATAACCTCGTGCTCGTCATCTTTGCTGCAACAACGATCGTGGTGGTAGCGCTTCTGCCCTGGGTCGTGCCGCCATTGTTCAAGTGGTTGGGCAAGCGGGCGAGCGAGCCCGACATAAAGTTTCTGTTTCTTGTTCTCTTCTGCCTCGGCGGGCTGGCGAACCTCGGCAAGAGCGAGGCGGTGCTGCCCGCCTATCTTGTCGGCATGGCGCTCGCCGCCTTCTTCATGGGGCAGCGCGAGCTGCAACAGAGGCTGCGCGCGATTTGCTTCGCTTTTCTGACCCCGTTCTACTTCTTGAAAGCGGGATCATTGATCGAGGCCAAGGCCATGCTGGCTGGTGTGGGCCTGATCGCAGCCTTTCTTGCAATGAAAATGGTGACCAAGTTCGCGGGCATCTTGCCGCTGACACGATACTTCGACTTTGGCCGCCGCGAAGGTATGTACACGACCTTGATGATGTCGACAGGTCTGACCTTTGGCTCCATCTCGGCCTTGTTTGGTTTGACCAACCACATCATCGATCAAGAGCAATACACGATCCTCCTGACAGCGGTGGTGGGGAGCGCGGTTGTTCCTACGCTGATCGCCCAGATCTGGTTTCAGCCTCGCTTCGAGGCGCTGGAGGAGGACGCATAGCTAATAGAACAGGACCCAAACCGTCACCG
>DATBKR010000159.1:0-4101 GCA_036555805.1 Hyphomicrobiaceae bacterium
GCGTGGCCGTCAAGTGCGCCACCATCACGCCCGACGAGGGGCGCGTGCAGGAGTTCCATCTCAAGGAGATGTGGAAGAGCCCCAACGGCACCATCCGCAACATCCTGGGCGGCGTCATCTTCCGCGAGCCCATCATCTGCAGGAACGTGCCGCGCCTGGTGCCGGGCTGGACGCAGCCCATCATCATCGGCCGCCACGCTTATGCCGACCAGTACCGCGCCACGGACTTCAGGTTTCCCGGCGAGGGCACCATCACGCTGAAGTTCACCGGCGAGGACGGCAAGACGATCGAACGCGAGGTGTTCAAGGCGCCGTCCTCGGGCGTCACCATGGCGATGTACAATCTCGACGACTCGATCCGCGACTTCGCCCGCGCCACCTTCAACTACGGGCTCGCGCGCAACTATCCGGTCTACCTGTCCACCAAGAACACCATCCTCAAGGTCTACGACGGCCGCTTCAAGGACATCTTCCAGGAGGTGTTCGACGCCGAGTTCAAGGCCGAGTACGACAAGAGGAGGCTCACCTATGAGCACCGGCTGATCGACGACATGGTGGCCGCCGCGCTCAAGTGGTCGGGCGGCTACATCTGGGCCTGCAAGAACTACGACGGCGACGTGCAGTCCGACACCGTGGCCCAGGGCTACGGCTCGCTTGGCCTCATGACCAGCGTGCTGATGAGCCCCGACGGCCGCACCGTGGAGGCGGAAGCCGCGCACGGCACCGTCACGCGCCACTTCCGCCAGCACCAGCAGGGCAAGGAGACCTCCACCAACTCCATCGCCTCCATCTTCGCCTGGACGCGCGGCCTCGCCCATCGCGCCAAGCTCGACAACAACCCGGCGCTCGCCAAGTTCGCCGCCACCCTGGAGAAGGTATGCGTCGGCACCGTCGAGGCCGGCTGCATGACCAAGGACCTGGCGCTCCTCGTGGGCGACCAGCAGAAGTGGCTCTCCACCACCGGCTTCCTCGACAAGGTGGACGAGAACCTGAAGAAGGCGATGGCGTAGGCGTGATGGACGGCCGCGATGGCGACCGAGTCGCAAGACGAGCTTCCGGCGCGTGACGCCTTGACGGTCGCGCGCATTCTGAAGGTCAACCACGCCGGCGAGTACGGGGCCATCCGCATCTACAGTGCCCAGATCAGAGTGGCGAAGCAGCGGTTTCCTGACGTTGTGCCGGCGCTGGCGGAGATGCTGGGTCACGAGAAGCAGCACTGCGCGAGATTTTTCGCGGCAATGCCGGCGCGCGACTCCCGCCCCTGCCGGGTCATGCCGCTTTGGAGCTTGGGCGGGTCGCTGCTGGGCTTCCTCACGGCACTCGCCGGGCGCCAGAGCATCTGGGTATGCACTGCCGCGGTGGAGTCCGCTGTGCACCGCCACCTCGACGACCAGCTCCATTTCCTCTCCGGCCGCGACGCAGACCTGCACGCGCTCATTCTGTCGATACGCGAGGAGGAGCTGGCCCACTTACGGCATGCACTGGACCACCTGCACGAGCCCGGCCCTGCCCAGCGTGCCTTGCAGGCAGTCATATCCGCCGTCACGGATCGCCTGATCTGGCTCTCGACGTGGGGCGACTCGACGCGCATGGCACGCGATCTGCGCCTCGCCGCGTCCCGCCACTAGGCGGACGCCGCCGGCAAGGCAGAGCTGCGGCCGGCGCGCCTTCGCCCGGCAGGACGCCCCCGTCCTTAAGAGCCGATCTCGACCACGCGGCCGGTCTGGGCGGCGTTCGGTGCTGCGCCTGCTGCCGCCCCGTGCTGGCGCCAGGAGCCGGTCCGCACGTCCCGGCCCTGGGCGATGGGCCACACGCGATTGCGGACCTCGCGTACCGGGGCGAGATGAGACCGCAGGCTGTCGAGCGCGTGGAGCCCCCGGGCGAGATGGCGCCAGGAAGGGCTGACGATGCGCCGTGCGTAGCCGAAATAGCGTCGGGAATGCCGGAACGCTTCGGGCAGTTGCGCGGGCTGGTCCGCCAGATAGTGGGACAGGCGGTGGATCGCCACCGAGACCGCGGCGGCCGCCCAGAACACCGCGACCAGCACCCAGGGCTGGAGCTTGCCGGTCTGGGCCGCGTCTGCCCACGAAACCGCCATCGCGTAGGCGCCGGCGGCGGCCAGCAGCCACAAGGCGGCGGTCAGGCTGCGGTGCATGGACATGATCGTCTCCGGGCTCTTGTTATCTGCACGGGCTCTACGCCCGCGGGCCATCGCGGGCAGGTCATAGCGGGCTTTTCCAGGCGCGCCTGGACAAAAGCGCGTGACCTCCGCCAACCTGTACGCCAGCTGGGCCGGTGCTTTACGACCGCTTCCGACCCGGCGACTCATCGGTGGCTCAAGAGCAAACTCCGTGCCTCAACGGCGCCGGCTTGCCTGTTCCGTCGAATACCCGGGTCAGACCCCTGGCCTCGGCCTCGGGGCGAAATCGCAACCAGAGGCCAGGGGTCTGACCCCGAAGGGAGGATCGACATGCCCGAGGTGAAACTCGATCACTGCGTCATTCATGTGTCCGACTGGGAGCGCTCCAATGCGCTTTACCGCGACGTGCTCGGCGCCGAGCTCATCCCGCGCGGCGCCGGCTGGGCCTACCGCTTCGGCACCACGCAGCTCAACTGCCACGGCCCGGGCGTGCACGCGGCGCCGGTGGCGCGGCTGCCGGTGCAGCCGGGCAACAGCGATCTGTGCTTCGTATGGCCGGGTCCGATCGAGGAGGCGGCGGCGCACCTTGAACGCCACGGTGTGGCGGTGGAGCTTGGGCCGGTGCCGCGCCACGGGGCGCGCGATGCCGGCGTGAGCGTCTACTTCCGCGACCCCGACGGCTCGCTCCTGGAGTTCATCTCCTACGGCGGCGCTCAAACTCGTTAGCGACGACCGAGTACGACCCGTCATACCGGCGCTCCGGATCAGGTCCGGAGCAGGCTCCGCGCGAGACCCCGTTACCAGGTTGCAGCGCCGCCGACCTACGCCTGCTGCGCCACGTCCTCGCTGCCCTCGGCGCCCCAAGTCGGGTACATGGTCCGCATCGGCTCGTCGAGCAGGATCGCCTCCTCGAAGGCGCCGTAGCCGTTGAACCGGCCGCCCATCGCCCGGCCGTAGGCGCCGGTGTTGCCGATCTCGATGTAGTCGCCTTCCCTGACCTTCTCGGGCAGCGAGAACGGGCCTTTCATGTTGTCGATGGTATCGCAGGTGGGCCCCCAGAAGGCGAAGTCTCCGTGTGCCTCGTTAATCTCCACCGGCCGGCTCACCAGCCGGGCGGGGTAGGTGAAGTTGAGGTGCGCGGCATCGAACAGCGTGCCGTAGCCGCCGTCGTTGATGAACAGTTCGCTGCCGCGGCGGGCGTTGACGCGCACGATAAGCGACTCCGCCTCCGCCACCAGCGCGCGGCCCGGCTCGCACATCAGCCGGCAGCGCTCGCCGATGGGCAGCCGCCCCACGCCTTCGGAAATGGCGCGGATATAGGCCGAGAGCGGCGCCGGCTCGGCGCCGGTATAGACCGACGGGAAGCCGCCGCCCACGTCGAGGCGGTCGAGCACCACGCCGGCCCTGGCGATCAGCCGCCCGACCTCGACCAGTGCCTGGACGTAGGCCTCCGGCGTCTCGGTCTGAGAGCCGACGTGGAAGGTGATGCCCAGCTCTCTGGCGGCCTGGCGCGCTTTGACCAGCAGGCGCGCCGCCTTGGCCCCGGCCGCGCCGAACTTGCGGTCGAGCGGGATGCGGCTGTTCTTGGGCACCACCGCCACGCGCACCCACAGCGTGAGGTCGCGGCAGCCGCCCGTCTCCTCCATGATCTTCCTGAGCTCGTCCTCGCTGTCGAGGGCAAAGCTGCGCACGCCGAACTCGGAGAACGCGCGGCGGATGGCGGTGCGCGATTTCACGGGGTGCATGAAGTGCAGATGCGCGCAGGGGATCGTGGCGGCGTCCTCGATCTCGGGCAGCGATGCCACGTCGAAATGACGGACGCCGGCGCCGTAGAGGGCTCCGAGCAGGAACACCGAGCTGTTGGCCTTGTAGGCGTAGGCCACGTCACCCGGGAAGTTTTCGATGAACCATCGCGCCGCGCGCGCCGCCGCGTGTGGGCGGACGCCGATCACCGGGATGTC
>DATBKR010000160.1:0-7294 GCA_036555805.1 Hyphomicrobiaceae bacterium
ATGCAGCGCGCAGATGAGCGTGAACAACCGCCGCGCCGTGTCGGGATCGACGTTGATCTTGCCCTTGAGGCGCTCGGTGAGCACGCGGCTGCCCTCGTCGTGCAGCGCGCGCCGGCCCATGTCGATGGCCTGGATGCGCGACGGCGGCGCGGTGCGGATCGCCTGGTAGTAGCTCTCGCACACGATGAAGTAGTCCTTGATCACACGCCGCAGCGGCGTGAGCGAGAGCACGACCGTGAACGGCTCGCCGGCATCCTGCGGCGCGACCACGAACGCCAGCCGGTCCTCGACCAGCCGCAGAGTCAGCTCATAGGGCCCGCCTTCACGTCCCTCCAGCTCGAACTTGTTGCTCTCGAGGATGTCGAAGATCGCCACCCCGCGCTCGTGCTCGATGCTGGAGTTGCCGCGGCCTATCGAGGCCTCGTCAAGGTTGATGGCAACGAGCCTGGCCTTGGAGTTGGGGTCTACGGGGGGCTCGAACATGCGGCGCTTTCGGGATGGGTGGCCGGCAGGTTCCGCTATCCGGCAGGGTCCTCGGGATGGCGCGGCCTGGACCTCGCCTCCCACGCGGGTCCAAGGTCGCGCAGCTCCGCCTCGATGCACTCGACATTCAGCCGGACCGCGCCGCCGTCGGCGAACTGCAGGGTGACATGGCCGGCCGGCGCCTCGCCGGGTTCGAAGCTCACCGCCAGCAGCTCGGTGACCGCGCCCTTGTTCATGAGGTCGAGCCCTTGCACCTGCGCGCCCAGCACCCGCTCGAAGCGCAGGGCGGCGCGGCGCCGGGCGTAGCGCTTCTCGTGCACGGCCTCGTTCTCCAGCGCGTCGAGCCAGTCGAAGCGGTTGGCGATGGCGGCGAAGCGCTTCTCCCTGGGCAGGAACGCCAGGTCGCCAACCTTGAGCACCGCGTCCTGCAGGTGCGCCGAGATGATCGCCAAGTCTTCCGCATCGAGCGCGATGAGCTTCAGGTCGGGCATGGGGGGCGTGCCGCTCCGGTGGGTGTCAGACCCTCTGGGTCTGACACCATGATAACACGTCAGTTGGAGCCACGGTGTCAGACCCAGAGGTCTGACACCGGCCCTTGACCCCTATGCAACCAGCCGCTCGATCGACGCGCCGCAGCCGGAGAGCTTCTGCTCCAGGCGCTCGAAGCCGCGGTCGAGATGGTAGACGCGGTTGATGGTGGTCTGGCCCTCGGCCATCAGTCCGGCGATGACCAGGGAAACGGAGGCCCTGAGGTCGGTTGCCATCACCTGGGCGCCGCGCAGGGCCTTCACGCCCCGCACGGTGGCGGTGTCGCCCTGCAGCTGGATGTCGGCGCCGAGGCGGGCCAGCTCCTGCACGTGCATGAAGCGGTTCTCGAAGATCGTCTCGCGGATCACGCTGGTGCCCTTGGCCTTGGTCATCAGCGCCATGAGTTGCGCCTGCAGATCGGTCGGGAAGCCCGGATAAGGCTGGGTCTCGACCGTGATGGGGGCCAGGGCCCCGCCGTTGCGCGCCACGCGCACGCCGGTCTCTGTCTCGGCGACGGCCACGCCGGCCTTCTCCAGCATGCTGAATGCGGTCTCCAGGAGGCTCTTGCGCGCGCCCTTCAGCTCCACGCTGCCGCCGGCCGCGGCCACGGCGAACGCGTAGGTGCCGGTCTCGATGCGGTCGGGCAGCACGGCGTGCACCGCGCCTTCCAGGCGGTCGGTGCCTTGCACGCGCAACCGAGCCGTGCCCAGGCCGTCGATCCTGGCGCCCATCTTGGTCAGGCACTCGGCCACATCGCCGATCTCGGGTTCGCAGGCGGCGTTCTCGACGACGGTCTCGCCCTTGGCCAGCGCGGCCGCCATCAGCGCGGTGTGCGTCGCCCCCACGGAGACCTTGGGGAAGACGACGCGGGCGCCCCTGAGGCCGCGTGGGGCCTTGGCCACCACGTCGCCGCCGTCGATGTCGATCTCGGCGCCCAGCGCCTTCAGCGCCATCAGGTGCAGATCGACCGGCCGCGTGCCGATGGCGCAGCCACCCGGCATGGAGACGCGCGCCTCGCCGCAGCGGGCCACCAGCGGCCCCAGCACCCAGAAGCTCGCGCGCATGCGGCTCACCAGCTCGTAGGGCGCCGTGGTGTCGACGATGTCGCGCGCGGTGAGGTGGAACGTCTCGCCCAGGTGGGGTGCCGGGTTGCCGCGCTTGCCGTCGATGGTGAGATCGACGCCGTGGTTGCGCAGGATGCGGCCCAGGAGCGTGACGTCGGCGAGGCTCGGCACGTTCTTGAGGGTGAGGCGCTCCGGCGTGAGCAGGCTGGCGATCATCAGCGGCAGCGCCGCGTTCTTCGCCCCGGAAATGGCGATGGTCCCGTTCAGGGGTCTGCCGCCGACGATGCTCATGCGATCCATGGAAAAGCCCCGTGCGTGGTTGGCTCGATGCGACTGAGGCCCCCGACTAACGACTAAGGCGCTCTTCAGGCAATCTCTCCTGTGGGCCCAGTCATGCCGGCGTTCGCGCGCTCCCGCGCGTCCGGCTGGCCTTCCTGCCCGTTCCTTCCCCGGTTTGCCTCGGCGGCGCCCGGCGCCTCGCACAGGGCCCGCCCGCGCGCCTGCTCCTTGCGCTTCTTCAGGTTCGAGCGCAGCTCGACCGCCAGCCGGGCCCGGCGCCGGGCTCGCGCGCGCTGCTTGCTGTCGGCTTTGGCGGGTGGCGCCATCGGACCGGTCGGCATTTGCCCGGCACCTTACGTGCGCGATCGGGCGGGTGCAAGACGACGGCACCGGCGCAAGCTTAATTGCGCGTGTCGTCCCGGAATTCGCCCACGGCGATATCCGGCACCCGTAGCCAGGGCCGGCGCGGGCGCAACGCCCGAAATCGGCGGGCCCTCCGGTGTTGCCTGTACGGGGACGATGGTTTAGACCCTAGCCCGCGCCCATTTCTGCGCCGCCCGTCGCCCAGGGGCGGGCAACCGCTGCCGTAGCTCAGTGGTAGAGCACTCCCTTGGTAAGGGAGAGGTCGTGTGTTCAATCCACACCGGCAGCACCATCAGAATCCCCACGTTTCAGGGCTTTTCGAGCGCCCACTGCGCGGTTGAGCACGCGCCGAGGTGCAGAACGGTGCACGAACGCGCAGCCCGCATGGCACGTCTTTGACACGCGCTGTTCCGCTGGCGTTCTGAACCCCGCGGCCCGACCTCCCTGACCCCAGACAGACTGAGGCCTCGCTACCCCTGCCAGGGTGCGAGGCCTCGATAGTGTCGGCTGCTCTGCCGGAGCAGCCCTGATGTCTGGGTGCAATGCCCGGACCCTCTCCCAGAAGATCACAAGGGCAAGAGACATGACTGCATTGCCACGGCCGGCAGGCCCCGTCAACGGCGCGATGCGCGTTGACGATATGCACCCACAACGTTCTGAAGCGGGCGCCGTCATGGGCAGCTCGGAGGGCGCGGCCCAGCGGGCGGCCCTGACCACCGCGCGCGATCACCTCCTCAGGGTGCTGTCGCCGGCGACGGAGGACGCCAGAGCCGCACTGGACGACGCGGCATTCGAGATCGGCCGGCTCATCGAGCACGGCGATCTGGATCGGGCCGTGATGGCCGATCAGCTGCGAGCGGCCGCTATCCGGCTTGTGCTCAAGGATGGCGAGGACGCCGTGCAGGAGGCGATAGCCTCCGGCTTCGCAGCGGGGACGCGGGCAGCAGCCGAGGAGCGCGCAGAGGAGGCGGAGCGCGAGGCCGAGGTGCGGGCGGCCGACCCGTGGAACGATCCCGATCTCACCCTGCTGGAGGATCGCCGCGGCGACCTCCCCCCCTTCCCGGTCGACGTCCTGCCGCCGGCTTGGCAGCCCTGGCTGGAGCGGGCCGCGCGTGGCGCTGGCGTAATGCCGGATCACGTCGCCCTACCCCTCCTTGCCGTCGTGGCCGGGCTCATCGGCGCCGCCAGGCGGGTGCGGGCATCCCGCTCCTTTTTGCAGCCCATCTGCCTGTGGACCTCCGTCGTCGGCTTCTCGGGCACCGGCAAGACGCCCGGGCTCGATGTGGTGCGGCGCGTCCTGGCGCGCATCGAGCGCAGCCGCAGCGACGATGTGGGGGCGGCTCAGGCAGCGCACGAGAAGCGCGCCGCGGAGGCCAAGGCGGCGTTGCGCCGCTGGCGGAAGGAGGTGGAGGCCGCCATCAAGGCGGAGAAGCCGGCGCCGGACCGGCCGAAGGAGGCGGAGGTGCCCGCGCCATTTGTCGCCCCCCGCTTCTACTGCAGCGACGCCACCATTGAGCGCCTGGCGGTGCTCATCGAGGCGCGGCCTCGCGGCATGCTGATGATCGTCGATGAGCTCGCCGGCCTCTTCGCGAACATGGGGCGCTACGCGAGTCGGGGGTCCGACCGAGAGTTCTGGCTCGAAGCCTGGAACGGAGGCCATTACAGCGTCGAGCGGCTCAGCCGGGCCCCTATCTCTCTCCCCCACCTGCTGGTCTCCATGACCGGCGGCTTCCAGCCCGACAAGCTCGGGCGGTCGTTCGATCGCGCAGACGACGGCATGTACGCGCGCCATCTGTTCGGCTGGCCTGCCGAGCCCGGCTACCGCCCCCTGGCCGAGGATATGGACGAGGCCGATCCCGAGCTGCAGGAGGTGCTGATGCGCCTCATCGACCTGCCCGCAGGTTCGGGCTCGGAGATCGAGCCGCGCTATCTGCCCCTCGACGATGCAGCCAAGGCTGCCTTCGAATCTTTTCGCCAGGACATCCACGCGGGCAAGGCGGCGCTCGACGGCCGCGAGCGGGAGTGGTGGTCGAAAGGGCCCGGCCAGGTGCTCCGGCTCGCTGGCACACTCGCCTATCTCGCATGGGCGATGCCGGCCGCCCCACCCACCACCAAGAGGGGGGTGGAGCAGCTGATGGAGACGGCAAGGCGCGCCGAGGAGCCGGCCACCATCGAGGCTGCTTTCATCGAGAGCGCGGTGCGCCTGTGGCGCACCTACTTCTGGGCGCACGCCAGGGCCGCCCTCCGGCAGATCGGCGTCACGGACCGTCACAGGGACGCCCGCCGCGTGCTGCGGTGGCTGCGCGCCCATCGCCACACCGAGGTGTCCCGCGAGGATATTCGGCGCGATGCCCTCGGCCGGCGACTAGACGCTGACGCGACGCAGCGGCTGCTGGACGAGCTGGTGCGGGCGGGGTGGCTGCGGGCGCGAGCCGTGCCGGGCCGAGGCCGGACAGCGCGCCGCTGGGATGTGAATCCGCGGTTGCTGTCGGAGGAGTCCTAGGCGTGGCGGCGGAAAGGGCGGAAAGGGCGGAAAGGGGTCTGCGACCGCGCGCCAAGGTTGAAAATGGTCGTGTTGCAGGAGCTTCGCGACCTTTCCGCCCTTTCCGCCAAAAATCCTAGCAACCCCTTTTGCCAAAGGAGGAGGACCATGAAACCCGACACTAAGGCAGCATATGCAACAGTGGAGCTGCTGGCCGCGACCTGGCCAAAGGCATTCAGCGTCGAGTTCGCCGGCCGGAAGCCTTTCAAGGTCGGCATCAGCAAGGACATCGCCGCGGCAACCGAGGGTGCGATCACACCTGAGGAGCTTGAGACCGCGATGAGCCTCTACTGCAACGGCAAGCCCTACCTGAAGAAGTTGAAGGAGGACGCCGAGCGTGTGGACCTCGACGGCCACCCGGCCGGCACCGTCACGGCGGACCAAGGCGCCAACGCGCGACGCCGCATCGAGCGGATCGACCAGCGGCAATCAGCCCGTGTGCGGGCGCGAGGCTTGGCCATCGAGGCGGCGGCCCAGAACACGAAGGCCGAGGACGAGGCGGAGAAGCGGGCGGCCGAGGAGGCCAAGCGCGAGGTGGAAGTCAGGGCCGGCAAGCGAAGGTCCCTGCTGCGCCTCCCGCGAACTGCAGTGGCCACGGCCGCGGCGTAGCAGCAATCCTACCGTGAATTAGGGCACACACCAGGGGAGACCGACCAATGGAAAGACAAGGTTGCATTCGCTGTGATGGAGTCGGCGACAGGGACCACATGCGGGCCCTCTATGACGACCCTTGCGATCCTGACGGCGACAACGCCAAGCCACGATTCTGGCTCTGCCCAGCGTGCGCAGATGATGTCACGGCCGCCGAACTCCGCCGCGCAGCTCAGGGGATCGCGCGCTTAGCGGGAGGATTGAAAGGGGGGAGGGTGGTCGACATCGCCAAGGTGCAGGCCGTGTCCGGCTTTACCGAAGCGCTTGATGCGGCCGCGGCATCTGCGACAGCACTTGGGAAGGCACGCCGGGCCCTCACCAACGAGGAGGGGCTGGAGCCGTGAGCATCCAAAAACGTTTACGCGAGCTGGTCGCCTACGCCGAGGCGGTGGGCATCACCGGAGCGGCGGTGCACAAGGGCAGCAAGCACCCGCAGATCAGGGGCATGGCCCCAGACGGCAAGCCGGTGCGCGTGACTTTGGCGGGCTCGCCGAGGAACCCCCGATGGGGCGCGACGCGGGCGAAAGCGGATCTGCGCAGGGCGCTTCGGCCATGATCCGCCACCCATCCGAGCGCGAGGCCGCAGGCGCGATCAACTTCGACGCGGCCATCGAGGCGTACGTCTGCGGCTACGTGGAGCCCGAGGACCTGCTCCGCGCGGCCGGGCTGGTGCGGGACTGCAGCCTGCCCATCGACGAGGAGCACGCGAGGGCGATCGCCAGGCTGACCGGCGCCATCGTCAAGCTGGAGGACTACGGCGACGCCGGCCGGGCGGTGCAGCGCTGGTTCGCCGCCAAGGCGGAGGCGGGAGTTATGGAGTGAGGGACCATCGACAATGAGCAGGCGAGGACCACCAGCGGCGCGGCACGAGGCGAAGGAGCGGCTGGTCTGGCTGGCCCAGGTCGCCGATGAGGAGACCCTCCGGCGCAAGGTCAAGGCGGCGCAATCAATGCGCCGCCTTGCACTGGAGGTGCTGGAAGGCAAACTTCCCGCAGGATCGCTGATGATGCAGCACGGCGCTGCGCACGCGCACCGCGCGTGCATGGCGGTGGCGGTGAAGATCCTAAACGTGGCGCGACTGCGCCGAACGTTTCGGCATGGTGATCTCGCCAAGGCCGAGGCCCTCGTTCGGCTGGTGCTGGCGAGGGCGGACACCACACGCTGGGACGTTGAGCGAACCGTGCACAGGATCATGGACGAGTTGAGCCTGGCAAAGCGCTGAGCTTCGCGACGTGAGTACTCACCTGACGTCGACTGTTGACATTTCTCCTGAGTATGACGTCCAAAGTCCTTGATCGGACTCCCCAAATCGTGATTCGGTGTCAATGAAATAAAAGGCGAAATAATCAGACTCTAACCGCCGCTAAAATGTCCACCGAGGCAC
>DATBKR010000161.1:0-14720 GCA_036555805.1 Hyphomicrobiaceae bacterium
GAAGAACACGCGAACGGCCCGGAGCGGTATGGTCAACCGTTCGGGCACGTTGCCGAAGCTGAGCGTCACCTCGAACTGTTCGTGGTCGACAGTGAGGTCCGAGAACTGGTGCTGGAGGACGATGGTCATCTCCTCCGGGTATTTCTGCTTCAGCCGCTTGGAGACGACCACGCCCGGCGCGCGCGTGTCGAAGGCGATGTAGAAGTGGTGCTCGCCGGGCAAGTAGCCCAATGCCGCAACCCGCAACAGCACGGTGCGCACGATCCCGCGCATTGCCTCCTGCGCCAGCGCCTCGTAATCGATCTGCAGCTCGCCCGTCATCCGTGAAGAACGCCCTAGCGCCGAGACCTCGCCCAGACCTGGGCGCGCAACCCCGAGATAGAGTGGAGGGCTTCTGTTGCCCGGTGCCCTCCGAACCGCGCCTGGCGTGGCTAAACGCCAGGGCTTGGAGTTCAGGCTTTTCGCGCCGCGTTACGCAGCGAGAGCGGCCTCAGCATAGTTGTCGTTGGCAACTATTCTGTTGACCCGATAACGGCGGTATCATGCCGAGCGAAAGTTCACCCTTTACACCCTCGTCGATCCTATTTCGCCCCCGCCGCAGGGGCCAGGTTCAAGGACTAGGGATCGGGGATTGGGGATTGGGCATCCAACTAGACCCAGTCCCTAATCCCCAATCCCTGGTCCCTCATCCCTGGCCCCTGGGGTGGAGGCGCCGGGTACCGCCCCCGGGTCCGATGAGCTTATTGCGGTGACCGTTTATCGCCATAGCCGGACGAATCCGGCACCTCGTAATATAGGCAAGGACGAGGTTAAGAAAAAGCTTCCACTTGCATATGGCGCCACTCGCCGTGAAGACTGCCGGTGCAGCCCGACCCTGGTTCGGTGCGGCCAAGCCTTCGGAGAGCCCTGACGATGCCCAACTCGAGTGTTGACGGCGGCTCCGGCGCGGCCGTGGACGCGCCCTGCGGGCGGAACACGACAACGTGAGCGGCCCAGCCGGCGAGCCGGGCGGCGTCCGTCTCCTCCGGGGCGCCGCCGCCTACAAGCCCGCCACGCCGTGGCGGCCCGGCGCGGCCCTGCTGGCGAGCGCCGGCATCGTCGCCCTCAGCATGCTCGGCGCCCGGTTCCTGCCGGCCTACCTGGGGCTGGGCTTTGGTGTGGGCCCCCACCCCACGCCGAACAACATCGCCACCGTCGGGCTGTGGGTGGTCGGCACCTTCCAGTTACTGGCGATCGGGCTCACCCTGCTCGCCGGCACCCTGTTCGGAGGCAGGATTGCCGATACGCTGGCGCTGCGCGCGGCCCCCCAGGGCTGGCGGGCCTATGCCGGCGCGATCCTGGCCATGGCGGTCCTGCAGGCGGTGCTGGCCGCTGTTCAGAATCTGCTCCTCAAGCATGACATGCTCACCGACCTGCGTCCCTTCGTCGGACCGGTGACGGGCCCCTATTGGCCCCTGGCCGTGGCGGTTCTGGGCCTCGGGGCGCCCCTTTCGGAGGAACTGCTGTTCCGTGGCTTCCTGCTGGGCGCGCTGGCCAAGAGCCGACTGGGCTTCCTGGGCGCCGCCCTCGTCTCCACGGCGCTCTGGACGACCCTTCACGCGGGCTACTCGCTGATCGGCCTGGCGGAGGTGTTTGCCATCGGCCTGTTGCTGTCGTGGCTCCTATGGCGCACCGGCAGCCTGTGGGTAACCATCTTCTGCCACGGGCTTTACAATTCCCTGGTTGTCCTGGTGCTGCGGCTCATCGAGTTGCCGGCGCAAGGGTGAACTCCGCTCGCGGGCGATAGGGCCGCTACGCCGGCCCAGGCTGGGAGGGTCCGATGTCCGCGCCGACTGGCCGCCTCTTGCGCGGCCTTCCCGGCTACCAAGCCCGCACGCCGTGGGCGCCCGCAGCGGCCATCGTCGTCGTCGCCGCCGTCGAGGGGCTGCGCCTGGCCGGCAGGCGGCTTCTGGTCGCCACCGCGGATATGGACGGCGCGCTGGCGCTCGCTCTCTCCCAGGCTGTGAGCGTAATTCTGATCGTGGCCGCCAGCGGGCTCCTCGGCGGCCGCCCGCGTGAGGTGTTGGCCCTGCACGCGCCGGTGACAGGCTGGCGCGTCTACGCGGGCGCGGTCGCAGCCATGGCGCTGCTGCGGGTCCTCGCCAGCATCATCGTGTACGCTCTGTACGTTGCCGTCGCCCTCGCTGCACGCGGCTTCGATCCGGTCGGCGACTGGCAGCGCGACCAGGGCCTCCTGCAAAGCGTGGGCCTGGTTCCGCTGCTGGTCGTGACCGCCGTCGGCGCCCCCTTGTCGGAGGAGCTGATCTACCGCGGGTTCCTGCTGTCAGCCCTGGCGCGCACGCGGCTCGGATTCTGGGGTGCCGCCCTGCTCGTGACGGGGGCGTGGACGGCGCTGCACGACTACTCCGCCTTCGGTATTGCGAGCGTGTTCATGACGGGGCTTGTGCTCGCGTGGCTCCTGTGGCGCACGGGCAGCCTGCGGGTGGTCATCTTCTGCCACGTGCTCAACAATGCGCTGGCGCTGGTGGCGCACCGGCTCATCACGCTTCCCCTGTGACCGTGAGTGCCGCTGCGCGCCCGGCGGCGCGATTTGGAGACGGCAGGAATCGCACTACCTTGTCGGCATGGAGCAATACCTCGACCTCCTGCGCCGCGTGCGCACCCTGGGCGTGCGCAAGGCCGACCGCACCGGCACCGGCACGCTCAGCGTGTTCGGGCACCAGATGCGGTTCGATCTCGCGGCCGGCTTCCCGTTGGTCACCACCAAGAAGATCCACCTGAAGTCGGTGATCCACGAGCTGCTCTGGTTCCTGGAGGGCGACACCAACACCAAGTATCTCAACGCCAACGGCGTGACCATCTGGGACGAGTGGGCCGATGAGAACGGCGACCTCGGGCCCATCTACGGCGCGCAGTGGCGCTCCTGGGCCGCACCCGACGGCCGCTCCATCGACCAGCTGCAGGAGGTGGTGGAGACGCTCAAGACCAGCCCTGACAGCCGCCGCATGGTGGTGACGGCCTGGAACCCCGCCGACCTGCCGGACATGGCGCTTGCCCCCTGCCACTGCCTGTTCCAGCTCTACGCGGCCGACGGGCGGCTCTCGTGCCAGCTCTACCAGCGCTCCGCCGATGTATTCCTGGGCGTGCCCTTCAACATCGCCAGCTACGCGCTGCTCACGCTCATGCTGGCCCAGGCGACGGGGTTCAGGCCGGGCGAGTTCGTGCACACTCTCGGCGACGCCCACCTCTATCTCAACCATATCGAGCAGGCCGATTTGCAGCTCGCCCGCACGCCGCGGCCGCTGCCCGCCATGCGGCTCAATCCGGCCGTGGCGGACCTGTTCCAGTTCCGTTGCGAGGACTTCGAGCTGACCGGCTACGATCCCCACCCGCATATCGCGGCGGCTGTGGCGGTGTAGGGCAGCAAGTCGGAGGTCGGGGCATCGGGGCAACGGGGTCAGACCCCTCGCCTCCGCGATTGGCATCGCTATTCAGCGTCAACGCGAGGGGTCAGACCCCGGTCTTCCGAAGGCATTGCATCCGCCGGGCCTCGTCGCTATAAGCCCGCGAGCATCTCCCAAGGGCGCGCCCGCCATCGGCTGCAGCCCTGGTTTCGGTTGGAGCTTCCCCCATGGCCCAGGTGAACCAGATCAAGGCGTCCGTGCGCACGCGCGCCGGCACCGGCGGCGCCCGCGAAGTGCGGCGCCAGGCCGCGGTGCCCGGCGTCATCTACGGCAACGACGCCGCCCCGCAGAGCATCGCGCTCCAGTCCAACGAGCTCGTCAACCTGATGAACCGCGGCCGCTTCCTGTCCACGGTCATCGATGTCGATCTGGAGGGCACCAAGACGCGTGTGATCCCCCGCGAGGTGCAGCTGGACCCCGTGAACGGCAAGCTCGTCCACGTGGACTTCCAGCGCGTGGGCGCCGGCTCGCGCATCCGCGTCAACGTGCCGGTGCGCTTCGTCAACGAGGCGCTGTCGCCGGGTCTCAAGCGCGGCGGCGTGCTCAACGTGGTGCGCCACAACGTGGAGGTCACCTGCCCGGCCGAGGCCATCCCCGAGTTCTTCGAGTTCAGCCTGGAGGGACTGGAGATCGGCCGCTCGCTGCACATCTCGGCGATCACGCTGCCGCCCGGCATCGAACCCACCATCAAGGAC
This sequence comes from Hyphomicrobiaceae bacterium, assembly GCA_036555805.1. Classification (GTDB taxonomy): domain Bacteria; phylum Pseudomonadota; class Alphaproteobacteria; order Rhizobiales; family Hyphomicrobiaceae; genus AWTP1-13. Next base: position 4,160 of record DATBKR010000161.1, read on the forward strand.
CGAGACTTCACGGTGGCCACCGTCGGCGGCCACAAGAGCGAGGAGGAGGCCGCGCCGAGCGCTCCGGGAGCACCCGCTGCCGAGGCCGCCGCACCGTCTGCCGCCGCCGAGGGCGCTGCCGCCGCCCAGGCCGACACCAAGGTCGACGCCAAGGCCGCCGCCGCGAAGGCGCCCGCCGGCAAGGAAGCCGCTGGCGCCAAGCCCGCCGCCGTGGCCAAGGGCGGCGACAAGGGCAAGAAGTAGGGCAGGCGCGAGCCACCGCGACCTCAAGCCCGCGGGCACGATGGAACAGCGCAGATGAAGCTCTTCGTCGGCCTCGGCAATCCGGGCAGGGATTACGCACGCCACCGCCACAACGTCGGCTTCATGGCGCTGGAGCGCATCGCCGAACGCCATGGACTAGGGCCCTGGAAGAAGCGCTACCACGGCCTCGTCACCGAGGGCCCGATCGGCGGGCGCCGGGCCATGCTCCTCATGCCCCAGACCTACATGAACGACAGCGGCCAGGCTGTGGGCGAGGCCCAGCGCTATCTCAAGATCGCAGAGGGCGACATCTACGTCTTCCACGACGAGATCGACCTGGCGCCCGGCAAGTTGAAGGTCAAGGTCGGCGGCGGCAACGCCGGCCACAACGGCCTGCGCTCGATTTCGGCGCACGTGGGCAACGCGTATGCGCGCGTGCGCATCGGCGTCGGACATCCAGGGGCGAAGGAGAAGGTGATCGGATACGTCCTGCACGACTTCTCGAAGGCCGATCGGGCCTGGCTGGAGCCCATGCTGGACGCCGTCGCGCACGCTGCGGGACGGCTGGCGGAAGGCGACGGCGACCGTTTCGCAACCGACGTCACGCGCCGCCTGCAGGGCGTTCAGGCGGTTCGCAACAACGCCGCGCACGGTGCAGCGGCCGATCCCGCCAGGAGCCCAACGCCGGCCGCGCCTCCCGGGCCGGCATCCAGGGCGGCGAAGGTTGCAGACGCACCGTCGCGAGCGGGCACACCTTCCGCCGCCGCGGGCCAGGCCCGGCCGGCCCGACCCCAGCGCGGCGGCTCGCTCGCGGACCACCTGAAGCGCTGGCTGCGCGGGCGCGGTTGAGGCGCGAGGCGGCGCGCTCCGACCCCGTCCTGAGTTCCGAGTTCCGACTTTCCGAGTTCCGTTTTCCGAGTTCCGAGAGAGACCCGCGATGGGCTTCAAATGCGGCATCGTGGGCCTGCCCAACGTCGGCAAGTCCACCCTGTTCAACGCGCTCACCCAGACGGCAGCCGCCGAGGCCGCCAACTACCCGTTCTGCACCATCGAGCCTAACGTGGGCGACGTGGGAGTGCCCGACCCCCGCCTCGACAGGCTGGCCGAGGTCGCGCACTCGGCCCAGAAGATCCCCACGCGCCTCACCTTCGTCGACATCGCCGGCCTGGTGCGCGGCGCCTCCACGGGCGAGGGCCTCGGCAACCAGTTCCTTGCCCACATCCGCGAGGTTGACGCGGTGGCCTACGTCCTGCGCTGCTTCGAGGATGACGACGTGGCCCATGTCGAGGGCCGCGTCGACCCCATCTCCGACGCGGAGACGGTGGAGACCGAGCTGATGCTCGCCGACCTGGAGAGCCTGGAGCGCCGCCGCGAGCCGCTCGCCAAGAAGGCCACCTCCGGCGACAAGGAGGCCAAGGCCCAAATGGCAATACAATTGGCGCTCATCGACAAGGCACTGGCCCTCGTCGGCGCCGGCAGGCCGGCGCGCCTCGCCTCCCTCGGCCCCGACGAGGAGCGGCCCTGGCGCCAGCTGCAGCTCCTCACGGCCAAGCCCGTGGTCTACGTATGCAACGTGGACGAAGCTTCTATCGGCGGCAACGCCCTGTCGGCCGCCGCCGCCGAGCGCGCCAAGGCGGAGGGCGCCGGCTGCGTCGTGATCTGCGCCAGGCTGGAGGCCGAGCTCGCCGCGCTCGAGCCCGCCGAGCGCGGGGAGTACCTGCGCGAGCTCGGCCTCGAGGAGCCCGGCCTCAACGCCCTCATCCGCGAGGGCTACCGCGTGCTCGACCTCATCACCTTCTTCACGGCCGGCCCCAAGGAGGCCCGCGCCTGGACCGTCGCCTCCGGCGCCAAGGCCGCGCGTGCCGCCGGCGCCATCCACACCGACTTCGAGAAGGGCTTCATCCGGGCCGAAACCATCGCTTACGACGACTACGTCACGCTCGGCGGCGAGCAGGGCGCCAAAGCCGCCGGCAGGATGCGCCTGGAAGGCAGGGACTACGTGGTCCGCGACGGCGACGTGATGCTGTTCCGGTTTGCGAATTGAGGGGGTGGCGAGGCAGCCGCCGCGCGGATTCCCTGTCCCCGCGAAGCGGGGAGGGGGTTAGGGGTGAGGGGTAGCAACAGCGGAAAAACCCGACCACCTGGCCGGCCACCGAGCGTTGCGCCTATGCCACGGTTCCGCCAAGCAACGCTGTGGCCTTCACCGAGCGCGTGGGCTATGGTGCGGGCCGGGTTGATCGCGCCCTCGGAGGCTGCCGCGGGGACACCGCGCGCACGTCGGCCTGGGGCTGCACTTGACGGCATTTGCAGGGACGGGCGCAGCGCCTCCGCACGGCCACGACGCCGGCTCGGAGCCGCACAGGGTGATTGGGGGAGAGAGAGCCATGATTGCAGCGGCACGCGTCTCGGTGCTGGCGGCGGCAGCGGGCGCCGCGCTCCTGGTCGCAGGCCCGTGGGCGGAGCGAGCGGCGGCGGCCGACGAGTGCAAGTCGGACATGGTCACGGCCACCGGCCGCGGCAAGTTCCGCCCCTTCACCAAGACCAAGGAGCTGGAGGGCAAGGGCTCGGCCATGGCCGACGCGGTGGCCACCTGGCAGCGCGAGGTCGCCGCCAACCACGGCGAGCGCTGGAAGCTGTGGTCGGAGGCCAGGGACAAGAGCTTCGAGTGCGAGCCCACCAAGGGCAAGATCCTGACCGGCCTCGTCGCCTGCACCATTCACGGCCGCCCGTGTGCCACCGCCGAGCCGGCGCCCGCCCCGGCGATCGTGTCCGGCACAGGCGCGAAGGGCGGCGGGCGCGACCGCGGCGAGGAGGTAGGGGCGGTCGGCGGCCGGTCCTGGCGCTACCGGCAGGAGATGCGGCGCCAGCAGGCGCTGGCCAAATGGCGCGGGCGGCGCGAAGAGTGGGCGTGGGAGCACGAGAAGGAGCGCCAGCGCTATCTGGAGAAGCTCCGCGACCGCGTCGAGGAGGCGGGTTGGGAGCGCACCAACGCACGCGAGCGCTGGCTCGCCCGCGAGCGCGACTGACGCCTCGAGGCTCTGGCGCGGCAACCTGAGCCGCTCATAAGACAGCCTCTGATCAAATCACCCGGCCGGAACAGGCTGGGCGCAGTCTGCGCCGTCCGTGCGCGGTCCACCCCCGCCCACGCGCGCCTCTCCCACCCCCCATCCCGCGCATTTCTCTGTTTGATATCCGTCTTCTAACCGTGTCGGCGCGACCACGCTCCACCGGCAGGCGACGTCTCGGCGTGCGAAGGCGATAGAGCCGGGACGGCGAATCACGGTCAAGAAGTCTCTGCGACCACGGCGTGTGCCGTATCGGTCAAACACCACTTTCGCGCGAGCGCAGGACGCGGCGCGTCCGCGCCAATGGAGAGGTTCCATATGGCCAGAAGGCATCTACCCGCCGCAACCTGGAGCGGCACGACGCTCATCCTTGCCACCCTTGCCGGCTCCGTGCTCGGCGGCGCGGCACTGCAGCCCGCCCGCGCCGACGGTTTGCCCGGGGGCAACTGCTGCGCCGACCTCGAAGAGAGGGTGGCGGAGCTGGAAGCCACCACCGCGCGCAAGGGCAACCGGCGCGTATCGCTCACCATCAGCGGTCAGGTCTCGCGGCAGCTCATGTATTGGGACGACGGCGCCCAGTCCGACCTCTACTCCGTGGACAACGGCCTCAACACCTCGCGTTTCCGCTTCGTCGGCAGCGCCAAGATCAACCCGGAGTTCTCGGCGGGCTTCATCTACGAAATGGACCTGCGCTTCGGCGCCCGTTCGCTCGCGGCTAATCAGATCGACGACGACGGCTTCTCGATCTCGGGCGGCATTGTCGGCGGCGCCGCCTTCGGGGACGGCATCGGCGGCGCCGGCGACAGCGTGCTCGGCATCCGCCAGGCGAACTGGTGGGTCCAGAGCACCCACTACGGCAGGCTGACGGTGGGCCGGCTCAACACTTCCACCTCCGGCATCTCCACCATCGACCTCAGCAACGCCGGCGTGGTCATCACCAGCGAGCCCGGTGAGTATCAGGAGGGCTTCATCATGCGTAACGGCCTGAACCGGCTGAGCTTCACCAGCCCGACGGCGATCGGCGCGACCTGGGCCACGCAGTGCGGCGGACCGAGCGGCGGGGGGGCCTACAGCACCGACTGCAACGACCACGGCCCCAGCCGGCACGACGCCGTCCGCTACGACACGCCCACCCTCTGGGGGTTCACCGCCAGCGCCTCGTTCGGCGAGAACGACTTCTACGATGTGGCCCTGCGCTACTCGGGCGAGTTCCACGGCTTCCGCGTGGCCGCCGGCGTGGGCTACCGCTGGTTCCTCGACCAGGAGCCCGACGTGCCCGTGCCTCTTGTAGCTCCCACCGACAGACTGAGCGACACGGACCGGCGCCAGTGGCTCACCTCGGCCAGCGTCATGCACGTGCCGACCGGCCTGTTCGTGAGCGGCGCCTTCACGCAGTACCGGTTCCTCGGCGACAATCCCAGAGAGCTCATCGCCGGCACCTTCGACAACCGGCCCGACATCCCGCTGTGGTGGTTCGATGCCGGCATCCAGAAGAACTGGACGGGGTGGGGCGCCACCACCTTCTACGGAGAGTGGGGCCGGTTTGACGACGGCACCGTGGGGCTGTTGGCGAACACCGCGTATCCGGGCCTCGGACCCATTGGCACCGGCACGTTCGCCGCAACGGCGGTTGTGGCCGACAGCGACGTGACCTGGTGGGGCGTTGGCGCGGTGCAGACCATCGACGCGGCGGCCATGGACCTCTACGTCGCCTTCCGCCACTACGATGCCGATGTGACCGTGAGCGGAGGTCCAGCCAACCAGATCCCGGGCGGGCTCAACGACATCTGGTTCATCCAGACGGGTGCGCGCATCCAGTTCTGATACGTGCCGGGGTCAGACCCCTTGCCTCGACGGTCGCGGCAGGACGACCAACGATGATGCAAGGGGGTCTGACCCCGTTGCCGCGCGCGGGAGCTGACCGGTCGGCTACTCCGCGGCGTCCAGCACCGGCTCAGGTTCGGGCTGCTGCGCGGGCGCCTCGTCGAGCATGCCAAGCGCGTGCAGGTAGACGGCGAGGACCGAGTCCTCCTCCTGGCGCTCGGTCTGGGTCTTCTTGCGCAGCGAGATCACCTTGCGCATGACCTTCACGTCGAAGCCGAGCCCCTTGGCCTCGGCGAACTTGTCGCGGATGTCGCCGGCGAGCGCCTTCTTCTCCTCCTCCAGCCGCTCGATCTGCTCGATCAGCTGCCGCAGCTGCTTCTGCGCCGACGATTGCAAGGTGGTCATGGCTTACCCCCGCTGTACCCGGCGCCAGGAGCTTGCGCTCCGCGCCCATTCGCGAGCGCCGGTGGCGTTGTCCCTCCCACGCAGCGCGCGCGGACGCTAGCCCGCCGCCGTTGGCGACTTCAAGGCTTGCTGCCCGGCCATCCAGAGGTTTTTCATCTCGAGCGGCTGCGCGTGAAGCGCGCCATGAAATTCGGAGACATCGCGCGCAAGCGATCCTCGTCGATCCGGTCGGACCTAGTGATGTAGCCCATGGCGAGGTCGAGCGGCACCAGCGCCATGTGCTCGGCAAACCTTTCATACCACAGCGCAGACCGCCGCGAGGCGGCGACCAGCTTCTCGACGATGGGACGCCGGGCGGCCTCGTAGCGCGCGAGCGCCGCAGGCAGGTCGCCGGGCTCGGCCTCCAGGGCCTTGACCAGCGCCAGCGCGTCCTCCAGCGCCAACCGCGTACCCGAGCCGATGGAGAAGTGCGCCGTGTGCAGCGCATCGCCGATCAGCACCGTGTTGCGGAACGACCAGCGCTCGTTCCGGATCCAGGGGAAGTTGCGCCATAACGAGCGGTTCGACACCAGCGCATGCCCCCGGAGGGTTTCGGCAAACACCTGCTCGCACTGCCGCCGCGTCTCCTCCTCCGTGGCCTCGGCAAAGCCCGCGCGCAGCCAGGTGGCGCGGTCGCATTCCACGATGAAGGTGCTCATGCCCGGCGCGTAGCGGTAGTGGTGGGCGTTGAAGGAGCCGAGGTCGTTGGCAACGAAGGTCTGGGTCAGGCTACCGAACGGCCGGGTTGTCCCGTACCAGATGAACTTGTTGGTGAGATACGACAGGGAAGTGCCGAAGTCGCCCTCGAAGGTCCGGCGCACGAGCGAGTTCACGCCGTCGGCCGCGACCACGAGGTCGAAGCCCGCCAGCTCGTCGAGCGAGGCGATCGAATGTGCAAAACTCAGCGCAACGCCGACCTCGCGCGCCCGCTGCTGCAGGAGCCGCAGAAGCTCAAGCCGGCCGATCGCCGAGAAGCCGATCCCGTCGATGACGATGGCTTCGCCGCGGTGTACGAGCGTGATGTCGCGCCACGTCTCCAGGCGCGGCGCAACGAGATCGACCGTGCCGGGGTCGTCCTCGCGCAGGAACTCGAGCGCGCGGTCGGAGAACACGACGCCGAAGCCCCACGTCGCATCGGCGGGGTTCTGCTCGAACAGCCGGACCTCGTCGCGCGCATGCCGGCCCTTCCAAAGGGAGGCGAAGTAGAGCCCCGCAGGCCCGCCGCCGAGAACGGCAATTCGCATCGCAGCCCCTTGCAGCTCGATAAGAACGGCCGCCCGCTGTCACGCCGCAGGGGGCGGCGCCTGGAGCGCGACGGGGGTCTGGGTCGCGCCGCTGCGCGCCTTGGCGGCGATATCTCGCAGCCTAGCCTGGGTCTCCGGGTTCACCATTCCGGCCGAGATGATGATCTTGGCGGCGTCCTCCACGCTCATGTGGATCGGCACCACGTTCTTGCGCGGCACGAAGCACACGAAGCCCGACGGCGGCAGCATGCCCGTCGGCATGAACACGCTCACCAGGTCCTGGCCCGGCACTTCCTTGGTGATCTCGCGCGCCGCCTCGCCGGTGACGAACACGATCGACCAGATCCCCTTGGAGGGGAACTCCATCATCGCCACCTTCTGGAAGCTCTGCTGCGGCGAGGAGGCCGTGACCACCGATTCGAAGATCTGCTTGAGGCCCTGATACACGTTGCGCACGATCGGGGTGCGCCCGAGCATCATCTCGCCGGCGCTGATGAGCGACCGCCCGAGCAGGTTGGCGGCCAGCGCGCCGATGATGGTGAGGAGCAGTACTGCAAACACCAGCCCGACGCCGGGCAGCGGAAACGGCAGGTAGCTGTCGGGGTTGTAGATGGCGGGGACGTAAGGCTTCACCCACCCGTCCACCAGCGCAATGAAGTTCCAGGCGATGTAGAGCGTGATGCCGACCGGGCCCACCACCACGAGGCCGGTGAGGAAGTAGTTGCGCAGCCGGGTGCTGGTGCGCAGCGAGCCGGGCGAGGAATCGAGCGCCAGCTTGGCGAGCCCGGCCTTGAGGCTCGCGTCCTCGTCGCGCGCAGCCCTGGCGATCTCCGCCTGCAGGTCGTGCGGAGCATTGGGGGGCGGATTGCGTGGGTCGTCGTGCATCGCTCAATCGATCCGCGGATGGCGGGTGGGCGCCGCATACGCCGGAAAACTCAAGACGGCTCGTTCTGTTCGTCGCCGGCGCGACCGGCGCGGCCCGCCCTGGAGTTGAAAACGGCAAGGCGGCACTCTTATCCCACTGCCCCCCAACAATGATATGGAAAAAATCGGGCTGCCCCGCCTGGCGCCCCATCTGACGCTGGTCCGGCGCCCCTTACGGGCCGACGGGCATGCAATCGAAGCCGTTGCCCTGGAGCTTGGCGCAGACCGCCTGGGTCTCCTGGGCGCTGGCGAACGGGCCGAACCGCACCCGGTAGAAGGCGCCCATGTTGCCGATCACCGTGTGGTCGATCCAGGGTTCGCGGGAGGCCAGGGCGGCCTCGCGCTTCGCTTTGGCGGCGAGCGCGTAGGCTTCCGCCTCCGTCCGCACCGCGGCGAGCTGGACCTGGAAGCGGCCTTCCGTCCGCGCGGACCGATGCGACGCGTGTGGCGCCTCCGCGCTGGGAGGCGGCGAGGGCGCCGCGGCCGCCGACCGTTGCGCCGCTGCCGGCCGTTCCACCTGCGCCGGTTCCGCCTGAGCCCGGCTCGTGGTGGCCCACCCGCCCAGCGCTGATGCGGGAGCGGCAGGCTCCGCCTTCACCACCGCCGGCGGCGCGGGCCGGGGCTGGCGCGGGGGCTCGGAGGGCGAACCGAAGAGGCCGCTGAGCCAGCTGCCGCTTGTCTTGGGCGCCGGCGCCTCGGCCTCGCCGCGGCCGGCGAGACCGGCATCGGCGTAGGCCGCGCTGCGCTCCCTGATCGCCGCGTCGCGCTCCTCGCCGCCGAGGCCGCCCTTAAGCCACAGCGCGGACGTGAGGTCGGAGACGGCCTGTGCGGTGCGCCCCTGCTGGCGGTAAGCCGCGCCGCGCACGTAGAACGCCCGGGCCAGGATCGCCGGCGGCAGGTTGCCGCCCGACAGCACCGCCGTGAGGCCGTGCACGGCCTGCTCGGCCTTGCCCGCCTGCAGCTGCTTCTGCGCCGCCTCGATAACGCGCTGGGCCTCGGAGGGGTCCTGCCGCTTCTTCCCGCTCTTGCCCGGCTGGGCGTCGGCCGCCGCTTCCGCCTGCTCCCCTTCCGGCTCCTCCTCGGCCGCCCGCGCCTGGGCCGCAAGCCCGCAGACGCCCCCGAGCATCGCGGCAGCCACCGCCGCCAACACCGCCCTCCGCCAGTCGCGCGCCATGCCTCTCGACCCCGATCCGGCCGCGTATCCGGAGCAATCGTCCAAAGCAGAAAACTACGTCAATTCCGTGATGTCGAGAACCACGCGAACGCCCTCTCCCGCTATTCCACAGTGACCGACTTGGCGAGGTTGCGGGGCTGGTCGACGTCCGTCCCCATGAAGACTGCCGTATGATAGGCGATGAGCTGCACCGGAACGGCATAGAGCAGCGGGTTCGTGAACGGGTGCGCCGCTGCAACCCGCGGCACCTGCAGCCCCATATCGAGCGGACACCCGGCGCGCTCGGGGGCCGCGCTCGACAGGAGGACGATGCGGCCGCCGCGCGCGGCCACCTCCTGCAGGTTGGAGACCGTCTTCTCGAACAGCTCGTCCTCTGGCGCAACCACGATCACGGGCACCTTCTCGTCGATCAGCGCGATGGGTCCGTGCTTCAGCTCGCCCGCGGCATAGCCCTCAGCGTGGATGTAGGAGATCTCCTTGAGCTTGAGCGCGCCCTCCAGGGCCACCGGATAGCTGGCGCCGCGGCCCAGATAGAGCACGTCCTGCGCCTTCGCGAGCTGGTGTGCCAGCGCCTCGTAGCGCGCCTCGCCGCGCAGCACCGTGGCGATGTGGCGGGGCGCCTCGCTCAGGGCCTTGACCAGCTCGGCCTCCTCGGCGGCACTGAGGGTGCCGCGCGCCCGCCCGAGCCCGATGGCGAGGCAGGCGAGCACGGCCAGCTGGGAGGTGAAGGCCTTGGTGGAGGCGACGCCGATCTCGGGGCCCGCCAGCGTCGGCAGCACCGCGTCGGCCTCCCGCGCGATGGTGGAGGTGCGCACGTTGACGATGGCCGCCACGCGCTGGCCCTGCGCCTTGCAGTAGCGCAGCGTGGCCAGCGTGTCGGCGGTCTCGCCCGACTGCGAGACGAACACGGCAAGCCCGCCCGGCTTCAGCGGCGGCTCGCGGTAGCGGAACTCCGAGGCGATGTCGATCTCCACGGGCAGGCGCGCATAGCGCTCCAGCCAGTACTTGGCGACGAGGCCGGCGAAATAGGCTGTGCCGCAGGCGGAGATGGCGACGCTGTCGAGCTTGGCGGGGTCGACGCCCAGGTCCGGCAGCGTGACGCTGCCATTGGCGAAGTCGATGTAGTTGGCGAGCGTGTGGCCGATCACCTCGGGCTGCTCGTGGATCTCCTTGGCCATGAAGTGGCGGAAGTTGCCCTTGTCCACGAGGAGGGAGCTGGCCACCGATTTGATCGGAGTGCGCTGCACCCTGGCGCCATCACTGCCGAAGATCTCCGCGCCCTCGCGGGAGAGCACCGCGCAGTCGCCGTCCTCCAGGTAGGTGATAGTATCGGTGAAGGGCGCCAGCGCGATGGCGTCGGAGCCGAGGAACATCTCGCCGTTGCCGTGGCCGATCGCCAGGGGCGGGCCTTGGCGCGCGCCGATCATCAGGTTGTCCTCGCCCGCGAAGATGACGCCGAGCGCGAACGCGCCGCGCAGGCGCCGCAGCGCGCTCTTGGCAGCCTCGACTGGCGTCAGCCCCTGGTCCAGGCAGTCGCTGACAAGATGCAGCACCGTCTCCGTGTCGGTCTCGGTATCGAACCTGTGGCCCTTGGCGGTCAGCTCCTCCTTCAGCTCCTGGAAGTTCTCGATGATGCCGTTGTG
>DATBKR010000162.1:0-2681 GCA_036555805.1 Hyphomicrobiaceae bacterium
GTGGCGCGCCCAGGTCATATTGGAGGTGGGGATGGCACTGAAGATCAACGACACGGCACCGGATTTCGTGGCCGAGACCACGGAAGGCAGGATCAAGTTCCACGACTGGATCGGCGACTCCTGGGCCGTCCTGTTCTCGCACCCCAAAGACTTCACGCCAGTGTGCACCACCGAACTCGGCTACATGGCCAAGATCAAGCCCGATTTCGACCGGCGCGGCGTGAAGATCATCGGGCTGTCGGTGGACCCAATCGACCGGCACGCCGGCTGGGCCGCCGACATCGAAGAGACGCAAGGGTACGCGCCCAACTATCCGATCATCGGCGACACCGACTACAACGTGTCGAAGCTCTACGACATGCTGCCGGCCAGCGTCTCGGGCGATCCGACGCAGCGTACGCCCGCCGACAACCAGACGGTGCGCAACGTGTTCGTGATCGGACCCGACAAGAAGGTCAAGCTGGTGCTGGTCTACCCCATGACCACAGGGCGCAACTTCGACGAGGTGCTGCGTGTGATCGACTCGCTGCAGCTCACCGCGAAGCACAAGGTGTCGACGCCGGTCAACTGGCAGCTGGGCGAGGATGTGATCATCTCCGGCTCGGTCTCCGACGAGGAGGCCAGGAAGCAGTATCCGAGCGGCTGGAAGGCGCCGAAGCCCTACATCCGTATCGTGCCGCAGCCCAAGGCTTGAGGCCAAATCATAGGGTGCAATAAGCGGAGCGCATTGCACCGATTGCACCCATCCATGTGCAGAGGCGGGCTGGTGGCGGCGCAATGCGGCTTCGCGTTTTTGCGCCCTACGATTCTCACCCTGGCACGCGGGCGATGGCGGCCACCTCGACCAGGAACTCGGGCTTCACCAGACGATCGATGACGAGCAGCGTGTTGGGCGGGTACTTGCCGGCGGGGAACAGCTTCGGGAACAGGGCGGAGCGCGCCGACATGAAGGCGGGAATGGTGTCGGCGCCCGTGAGATAGGTGGTGAGTTGCACCACCTGCTCGAAGTCGGCGCCGAGGTCCTTCAGGATGTCGCCGACGTTGGCGAACACCTGGTTGACCTGAGCCGCCATGTCGCCGACGCCGACGGAGGCGCCGGAGCGGTCCACTGCCACCTGGCCGGCGATGAACGCCAGCTCGCCCGGCGCCATGCGCGCCACGTGGCTGTACATGCCGGCCGGCGGGGTCGAGTTGGGCGGGTTCAGATAGGCGACGGCTTTCGTCACGGGCTCCTCCTCAGTTCTTGGGCAGCTCAGCATCGAGCTGGCGGCGGGTGGCCTCGTTGCAGTCGCCTCGCGCCTTGAGCTCCTCCGATACGAGGCCGAGCTGGATGCCGTGGATGACCGCCATCAGTGCCACCTGGCGCTCGTTGAACTTCATCTTCTGCCGGATCTGCCGCAGCATCGGCGCCACGCTCCTGCGCTCGGCATCGAGGCCGCACCAGCGGGCGAGCGCCGACTGCGTCCCGACCAGGACGGCGATGCGCGCCTGCGCGATCGTGACCGGGGGCATCTCGAACTCCTCTGGCGTGGCGGGCGCGCAGCCGTCGAGCCCGCCGCACAGCCCGCGCTGGATGTTCTGCAGCCCCAGCTCGATCATCCGGCGCACGACCGCATCCGGGACCGGCGGCGGCCCCTGCTGGGCGGGAGAGGTGCTGACCGCGACCAGTCCAAGGAGCGAGAGCGAGAGCCCAGCCGCAGACGCAAGGTGCCACACTCGCCGCATCGTTGCTTACGCCCTCTCGATCCACGCGTGGTTGTCGTGGAAGGCGGCGCCCCCGTAGGGCGCGCCCTGGCAGGCGCCGGTGAGCGTATTGATGCCCTCGCCGCCCTCGAAATGCGCATTGGGCGCGATGCTCTCGACGATGACGACCCCGCGCTGCACGCCGTCGAACGCCTCCGCCTGCAGCACGATCTCGCCGCGCTCGTTGCCCATGCGCACGCGTGCGCCGTCGGCGAGACCGAGGTCGGCGAGGTCGTCGGGATGCACCTTCACGCGCGGCTTGCCGTGGCGCGCCTGGCTCGTCGGCGTCTCGTTGAAGGACGAGTTGAGGTAGTCGCGCGAGGGGCTGGTGGCGAGGCGGAATGGGTGCCAGGCGTCGGCCTTCTCGATCGCATCCCAGTGGTCCGGCAGGGCCGGCATATCGGCCTTGACGCGGATGCCGTTGGCGCGCGGCGCGGGCACGTTCTCCCAATCGGGCTTGAAGCGGAACCGGCCGTCGGGGTAGGCGAATCCGTCGGTGTAGTGCGCCTCGGCAAAGTCCGGCTGGCAGTCGATCCACTTCGCGGCCTCCAGATCGGCCAGCGTGCCCCAGCCGGAATTGCGCAAGGTCCAGTCGATGATGTCGCGGGGGCTCATGCCGAAGCCCGGGTGCCCGGCCCCCACGCGCCTGGCCAGCTCGCAGATCACCTCGTGGTTGGAGCGGCATTCGCCCGGCGGCTCGACGAGCTTCGGGCCCAGCAGGATGTGCTGATGGCCGCCGCCCTGGTAGATGTCGTCGTGCTCCAGGAACATGGTGGCCGGCAGCACCACGTCCGCCATCTCGGCCGTGGCGGTCATGAACTGTTCGTGCACGCAGACGAACAGGTCCTCGCGCGCGAACCCGGCCTTCACTTTGCGCTGCTCGGGCGCCACCTGCACCGGGTTGGTGTTCTGGATGAACAGTGCCGTGACCGGCGGGC
>DATBKR010000163.1:0-5865 GCA_036555805.1 Hyphomicrobiaceae bacterium
TCAAGAAGCAGGCCGCGCGCTGCATGGACTGCGGCATCCCCTACTGCCACAATGGCTGTCCGGTGAACAACCAGATCCCGGACTGGAACGACCTCGTGTTCCGCGAGCGCTGGCACGCGGCGGCGCTCAACCTGCATTCCACCAACAACTTCCCAGAGGTGACGGGGCGCGTGTGCCCGGCGCCGTGCGAGGCCTCCTGCACGCTCAACATCGACGACAACCCGGTCACCATCAAGACCATCGAGTGCGCTATCGCCGACCGAGCCTTCGAGGAGGGCTGGGTGGCGCCACAGCCCCCGGAAAGGAAGACGGGCAAGAAGATCGCCATCGTCGGCTCCGGGCCGGCGGGACTGGCGGCGGCCCAGCAGCTCGCGCGCGCCGGCCACGAGGTGCACGTCTACGAGAAGAACGCCAAGCCCGGCGGTCTCCTCGCCTACGGCATCCCCGACTTCAAGCTGGAGAAGCACATCGTCGCCCGCCGCGTGCAGCAGATGGAAGCCGAGGGCGTCGTCTTCCACTGCAATGCGCATGTGGGCAAGTCGGTGTCGGCGCGCGAGCTGGAGGGGGCACACGACGCGCTCCTGCTTGCGGGCGGGTCGGAGCGGCCGTTCGACTTCTTCGAGAGTTCGCCGGGGCGCGATCTGGACGGGCTCGTGTTCGCCATGACCTTCCTGCCGCAGCAGAACCGGCGCGTGGCGGGCGAGCGGCAGAACGACGAGCCGCAGGTCCTCGCCGAGGGCAAGCACGTCATCGTCATCGGCGGCGGCGATACCGGCAGCGACTGCATCGGCACCTCCTTCCGCCAGGGCGCCAAGTCGGTCACACAGCTCGAGATCATGCCGATGCCGCCGCAGAAGGAGAACAAGGCGCTCTCCTGGCCGCACTGGCCCTTGAAGCTGCGCGTGTCGTCGAGCCAGGCCGAAGGCGCCAAGGTGGAGTATTCCATCTCCACGGCAGGCTTCGCAGGCAGCAGCGGCAAGGTCGAGAAGCTGCTCTACACGCGCGTGGACGGCGCCTTGAAGCCGGTGCCGGGCAGCGAGGGCGAGCTGCCCGCCGACCTCGTGCTGTTCGCCATGGGCTTCTCCGGGCCCGTTGAGACCGACACGGTGCAGGAACTCGGCCTCGGCGTGGTGCCGCGCGGGCGCTTCAAGGGCCTCGACGCCGACGACCGCGACTACAGGATCAGGGACCGCAGGAAGGTGTTCGTGGCGGGCGACATGCGCCGCGGCCAGTCGCTCGTGGTGTGGGCGATCCGCGAAGGCCGCCAGGCCGCCCGCGCCATCGACAAGCTCCTCATGGGCCGCAGCGACCTGCCGCGCTGAACTTCTTCGAGACCGCCGCGAGCAGCGATCAGCCTCGATGGGGAGGCCGATTGCGTCACCCACCAGGGTGAAGCTCCCAGCTCCTGCCGCAAGACGACGCCGGCGATTGCCGTCGTGAGCCTGCGCCCTTGCGTCCTAAGAAACATCTCCTGGTTATACAAAAGATATATTACCGTCGTTGGAAGACAAAAATGTCCAGGGCCCGCTCAAGAAACTCAACGAGTTCAGATATATTATATATGATAGATACAATTGGGAAGCAGAACATTTTAAGCGGTCGACCTCAGAACCTCCATTTTGTGTATACTAAGAAAAAGAGATTGCAGTTCGGAAAATCACGTCATAGTCATTCGGTGTGCTGGCGCCGGTCAAACCAAGACTGTTCAGCGCCCATGGGCCTAGCGGTGGAGGCGCTGCCATGTCGTATCTGTCTTACGACATGCTCGATGGGGTTCCGATCGAGCGCGACCCATTCGACTACGCGGTGGTCCCGGGTTTTATTTCGCAAGAAGCGCTGGCAAGAATCTGTGCCGATTTTCCCGCGGTTCCTGGAACGGGGTCGTATCCGCCGAGCGAGCTGAAGATTGTCGGGCACTTCGCCGGTCTGCTCGACGAGTTGAACGGCGAGAGGTTCCGCAAGGTCGTCGAATCCAAGTTTTCCGTCGATCTCGCTGGGGCGCCCACGATGGTGACGGTGAGGGGTCACATCGGAAAACGAGACGGCAACATTCATACCGACAGCAAGACCAAGATCATAACCGTCCTTCTCTATTTCAATGACAGCTGGGCGGCCGAGGGCGGGCGCTTGCGCCTGTTGCGCAACGGCACGAACCTCGAGGACTACGCCGTCGAGGTGCCCCCCATGGGAGGGACGCTGATCGTGTTCCGGAGGGCGGACAACTCCTGGCACGGCCATAAGCTGCACGAGGGACCGCGTCGCGCCATTCAGTTCAACTGGGTCACGAGCCAGGATGTCGTCGAACGGGAGCAGTCGCGTCATCGCTTCTCGACGCGCCTCAAGAAGCTGACGCGGATTTTTGCGCGTCCAAGACGCGGCGAGGCTGCCGCGGCCTAGCGGCTGTCACGTCTCGCGCCGCAAGAAGACATCGGCGATCGCCGTTGCAAGCGGCTTCGGCCTGAAGGCGCGGGCGATGGCCTGCGGATCGTAGCCCGTCTCGAGCCACTGCCGAAAGGTCGCGCCTCGCGCTGCCCCTTCGCGGCGGTAAGCGTCGATCACCGCGCCGAGTATCCCCGCACGGGAGCGGCGCAAATGACCGTAGCGCCACGAAAGCTGCGCCGAGGCCTCTTCCGGGCCGCGGCCCTCGATCACCATGAGGTACACGGCGGTTATGAAGCCGGTGCGATCGGCCCCCGACTTGCAGTGAACGAGGACGGGGTACTCGATGGCGGCAAAAAGGTCCAGGAGGGCGAGGAGGTCGCTCTTGCGCGGCGCTTCGCGCCCGCGGATGTTCACCCTGTGCAGATCGAGCCCGAGCATGTCGCACGCCTCCCGCTCCAGAGGCCATGAACCGAGGGCGGGCCCGCTGCGCACGCAAATCACGGTCTTCAGGCCTCTTGCCTTTTCCCGCCGGAGGTCGGCGGGCGTCGGCTGGGCCGAGCGCCATATCCGGGGCGTGATCATATGACGGTTGGAGTAGATAAGGCGGAGCAGCCCATGGTCGAGAATCAGAAGATCGATCCACGCATATGCACGCCGTAACGGGGATCGGAGCGCGCGCGACGTCTGCCCGCTTCGTGCAGTCCGGGAGCGTCGCCGGGGAGCAGGCTCGTGCATGAGGCGTCATCTGGGTTGAGGGCGACCGATCTGCTGGCACCCCGCCTGTTGCAGGGTCGCGCCAGTGACAGAGCTCCGATGCGTCGATGCTGAGGCAGGTACTACGATTGCATCGCCCGCACCATAGCTGGTGCTCGATGCAGCTTGTCCAGCTTCTCGACCATCGCATCCACACCCGTCGGCGGCGTGAAGTGCGTCACGGGTGCACCGTCCGGTCCTATCAAGTTGAACTGGCGCACTTTCACATTGCCGGAATCGCGCCTGTTCTCGCGCGCGCTTCCGGCACGGCCGGCCCGTAGCGTGCAACCCAGGCCGCCCGAGGCGAGTTTAAGAGCGGAGGAGAAGAAAGCCCGGGAACTGTTACAGGCCGGGAGGAGCGTTTGTCATGGCCAAACCGCTTAGGGTCCAGATCCTGGAGAGGGCGCGATCGCTGATCGAGGACGAGCGGCACTGGTGTCCGGGCGATCTCGCGCGCAATGCAATGGGGTTTCCCGTCAGCCCCGTGGACGCCGGCGCCGAGCAGCGCTGCGCGCTCGGTGCGCTGGTGGCGGCCGCCCACGAGTTCACGGGCGACCCCGATCTCGCCCACCGTCTCGCCGCGACGGCGATGCGCCCGCTCATCGGCGCCACCAGCCTCGCCCACATCAACGACGCCGAAGGCCACGCCGCCGTGCTTCAGCTCTTCGACCTCGCCATCGCGGCGCGGTGACACCAGATCACGCGGACAAAATCTTCCCCGGGTTGAGGATGTCCAGCGGGTCCAGCGCCGCCTTGATGGCGCGCATCACCGCCACGCCTTCGCCCAGCTCCGCCTTGAGGTACTTGGCCTTGCCCTGGCCGACGCCGTGCTCGCCGGTGCAGGTGCCTTCGAGCGCGATGGCGCGCTTGGCCAAGCGGTCGAGGAAGGTGTCCAGGGCCTCCATCTCGCGGGCGTTGGAGCGGTCGACCATGGGCTGGGTGTGGAAGTTGCCGTCGCCGGCGTGGCCCGCGATCGGCGCGATCAGGCCGAGGGACCTGATGTCCTCCTCCGTCTCGAGCAGGCACTGGGCCAGCTTCGAGATCGGCACGCACACGTCGGTGGCCAAGGCGTCGCGGCCCGGCCACGTCTCCTTGACCGCCCAGTAGAACTCGTGCCGCGCCTTCCACAGCCGGTTGCGGTCCTCCGGCCGCTCGGCCCAGTCGAAACGGATGGCGCCCTCGGCCTCGGCGATCTGGCGGAAGGTCTCGACCTGCTCGCGGGTGCCGGCCTCGGTGCCGTGGAATTCCAGGAACAGGGTGGGCTTCTCGTCCAGGGCGAGCTTGGAGCGGTTGTTGACGGCCTTGACGGTGGCGCCGTCGACGATCTCCATGCGCGCGGCGCCGAGCCCGATCTGGATCGACTGGATCACGGCGTTGCAGGCGCCCTCCAGCGTCTGGAACGGGCACACGGCGGCCAGGATCTTCTCGGGGATGCCGTAGAGGCGCACCGTCAGCCCGGTGATGATGCCCAGCGTGCCTTCCGACCCCACCATGAGCCGCGTGAGGTCGTAGCCGGCGGCGGACTTGCGCGCGCGCTGGGCGGTCTTCACCACCGAGCCGTCGGCCATCACGGCGGTGACGTTGAGCACGTTCTCGCGCATGGTGCCGTAGCGCACGGCGGTGGTGCCGGAGGCACGGGTGGATGCCATGCCGCCGATGGTGGCCTCCTCGGCGCCGGGGTCGATGGGGAAGAACAGGCCCATGTCGCGCAGGTGGTCGTTGAGCTGCTTGCGCGACACGCCGGGCTCCACCACGCAGTCGAGGTCGCGGTCGTTCACGCCGAGCACCCGGTTCATGCGCGAGAAGTCGAGCGACAGGCCGCCGCGCGGGGCGTTGATGTGGCCTTCGAGCGAGGTGCCGGCACCGAACGGAATGATGGGCACGCGGTGGGTGCGCGCCACATCGACAACCTGGCGCACCTCCTCGGTGCTTTCCACCCAGATCACGGCATCGGGCGGCTGGTTGGGGATCCAGGTGATGGTGTTGGCGTGCTGGCGGCGGATTTCCGCGCCCGTCTGCAGACGCTCGCCGAAGCGCTGGCGCAGCACGGCGATGGCGGTGGCCACCTCGCCCCGCGAGTCCTGGTTTGCAGCGGCCAGCGCGGCCATGTCTCCGACCTCCAATCGCCCCTGTGTGCCCAACCCGCCCGCGGGTGGCCCATCGGCGCGATGCTACGCGGCGCACCCAGCGGTGCCAAGAGCGCGCTTGCGCGCTGCAGGGCTGCAGCCCGAACGGCGTTCACACCGTCGTGTTGGGAATTGAAGGAGCGCACCATTGCGGTGCCGCAGCCGAATCTCGACTTGTTGGGTGGTGGCGCGCCGGCTAATTCGGAAGCGCCGTCGAAAACAACCAAGCAGCAGAACGAAAATGTCGAGAAAGATCTTGAGCCTGGCCGGCCTCTACCTCCTCCGCAAAGAGGGACTGAAGCCGCGCGTTTCGGAGACGTCGATTGAGGCCGCCGTCTGCGCCAAAGCGTCCGAGCCCGACGACGGCACCGTGCCGGTGGAGGACGTGCGCGCGGTCGCCACCGAGGCTGCCCTCGCCACCGCCGTCGATGCCTCCCCCGCCGTCCTGGTGAGCCTGTGGGCCCACGACCAGCGCCTGCATCGCTCGGACCGCTCGCCGTTCCGCCGCGGGTGGTAGCCGGGGTCTGGCCCGGTCACCCTTGCGCCCCTGCATAACGCTGCAGGGCGGCGATGCGTGCCGCGATCGGCGGATGCGTTGCGAGCA
>DATBKR010000164.1:0-1897 GCA_036555805.1 Hyphomicrobiaceae bacterium
CCGTGTGAAGGGAGTGCTCTACCGCTGAGCTACGCGCCCCCAAACCCAAGGCGGGCGTCGCTTAGTACAAAATCGCCCGCTCCGGGGCAACCCCACACCCGTCACCGTCGTCACCCCGGGACCCCATCGAACGAGCTGAACCCTCCTTGAAGCTCCGACTCGCTGCGCGAGGTCCCGGATAGCCTCGCCCCGGCTCAAGGCCGGGGCTCGGCTTCCGGGATGACAGGTGCCCTACCGGCCCGGCTGGGTCACCAGCACCTTCACCACCGGGCGCTTGCCCCAGGCATCGTCCACGGCGGCGCGGACGGCGCGGCGGACGGCCTCGCGTACCATCTCGGTGTCCTTCTGGCGGTCGCGCGGGATGCTGGCCAGCGTGCCCTCGATGGCGCGGCGCACGATTTCGGCCATGGGCCGGCCGTCGGCGTCGGCCTGGGGCACGCCGTCGAGTACGATCTCGGCGTCGGGCGAGACGTTGCCCCGCCCGGAGCGGGCCAGCGCTACGACGACGATGCCGGCAAACGCCAGCGACCGGCGCTCGCGCACCGGTCCCTCCTCGGTGGGCACCAGCAGGTTGCCGTCACGGAACAGGCGGCCGACGGGCGCGTGGTCGATCACCTCCGGCGCGCCCGGTGCCAGCCGCACCATGGCGCCGTTGCGCGGGGCCAGCACGTCCTTCACGCCGGCGGAGCGCGCCAGCCGGCGGTGCGCCTCCAGATGGCGCGGCTCGCCGTGCATGGGAATGGCGATGTGCGGCCGTACGGCGGCGTACATCTCGACCAGTTCCTCGCGGCGCGGGTGGCCGGTCACGTGCACCAGCGTGTCCGCGTCGGTGACGACCTCGCAGCCGAGATCGACGAGGCGGTTCTGAATCTGGGAGACCGCGCGCTCGTTGCCGGGAATGGTGCGCGAGGAGAAGATCACCAGGTCCCCGTAATCGAGCGCGATGTCCGGGTGCTCGTCGGCGGAAATACGCGCCATCGCCGCGCGCGGCTCGCCCTGGCTGCCCGTGCACAGGGCGACGACGTCATGCGCCGCCAGCTCGGAGAAGCGGCTCTGGTCCTCGTACGCGAAGTCGGGCGGCAGGTAGCCGGTCTCCTTGGCCACGTCGATGATGCGGTGCATGGCGCGCCCCGCCACGACCAGGCGCCGGCCGGCGCCGCGGGCGGCCTCCCAGACCGCGCGGATGCGCGCCACGTTGGAGGCGAAGATGGTCACCGCCACGCGGCGCTTGGCCTGGCCGATGATCCGAGCCAGCGAGCGCGTCACGTCCAGCTCCGAGGGCGAGCGGCCGTCGCGCATGGCGTTTGTAGAGTCGCAGACGAGCGCGAGGATGCCCTCGGCGCCCGCCTGGGCGAAGCGTCCTACGTCCGCACCGCCGCCGACCACCGGCGTCGGGTCGAGCTTCCAGTCGCCGGTGTGGAGCACCGTACCCAGTGGAGTGCGCAGGATGAGCGCGTTCGACTCCGGGATCGAGTGCGCCACCTCTACCAGCTCCAGGGCGAACGGCCCCACCTCGAAACGGCTGTTGAGGGCAACCTGGCGGATCGGCAGCTCCTGGCGCCGGCCGAACTCGGCGACCTTGGCCTTCAGCAGCGCCGCCGTGAACGGCGTGGCGAAGATCGGCACGCGCAGCCGCGGCCACAGCTCGATGACGGCGCCCAGATGGTCCTCGTGGGCGTGCGTGAGCACCAGGCCGGCCAGGCTGCCGCGCTCGGCTTCGATGTAGCGCAGGTCGGGCAGGATCACGTCCACGCCGGGGTCGTTCTCGCCCTCCGGGAAGGTGATGCCGAGGTCCACCATCAGCCACTGGCGGGCGTCGGCCGGCCCCAGGCCGTAGAGATAGCAGTTCATGCCGATCTCGCCGATGCCGCCCAGCGGCAGGAATACAAGCTCGTCC